>NZ_AHJG01000015.1:0-11405 GCF_000241145.1 Candidatus Nitrosarchaeum limnium BG20
AAAGGTGTCGGAACCGTAATACTTGGCAAGGTAGTTAGTGGAAAAATTAAACAATATGATAATCTCAAACTCTATCCTGCAGGCATTGATGTCATGATAAAATCAATCCAAATGCATGATGATCCTGTCGAAGAATCTGTTTGTCCTGCAAGAGTAGGTTTAGCAGTAAAGGGTGCAAAGCCAGATGAAGTTGGGCGAGGGGATGTAATTGCTCAGGCAAACACTGTAGATGTAAAGTCTGAAATTGAACTAGATTTTAAAAAAAATCCCTTTTATAAAACAGATATTGCTCAAAATCAAGGTTGCTTAGTTAGTATAGGTCTGCAAATAAAAGCAGCTAAATTTTCATCAATATCTCCATTAAAGCTCACATTTGAAAAACCAATAGTATGTAATTCTGGTGATATTGCAGTGATTCTAAAGCCTGAATCAACAACTATTCGAATTTTAGGTAGTGGCATCATCAAATAATTTTAATTTTGTTCTCTATGCAATATCCTCATATCTTCATAACTAAGAAAGCCTTAAGTTTTCGTAAATTACATAACTATAATGGGATTTTTTAATAAATCTGGAAAAACAGATAAAACAACTGGAGATAATCTCGAAAAAACACTATCTACAATTCTAGTCAAAGATATCATGTCCAAAAAATTGATAACTGCTTCATCCTCTACAACTGCACATCAAATATCTAAAATGATGGAACAAGGAATCGGGTCAGTTTTGGTGAAAAATGGCTCTGATGATATGGGAATTATTACTGATAGAGACTTTGCAATTAAAATTGTTGCAAACAAGCACTCCTATGATATCCCTATTGAAAAAATAGCATCATTTCCATTGCAGACAATTGGTTCAAATGAATCTGTTTTAGATGCTGCAAAACAAATGGCGTCAAAAAAAATCCGCAAGCTTGCAGTAATTGAAAATGATAAAGTCGTTGGAATTGTAACATCAAGTGATCTGATTAGACAATTATCTAAAATGACACAATAGACTGATTTAATAAAATCTAAACTTATTCTATAATGTGCGTGGATTAATGATGGGTAGGTTTCAACCTTTCCATAATGGGCATTTGAATTTAGCAAAACAAATTCTTGAAGAATGCGATGAAGTCATAATTGCTATAACTAGTTCCCAGTTCAACTATCTAGAAAAGGATCCGTTCACATCTGGAGAAAGAATAGAGATGATTCATAATTCCTTAAAAGAATCTAAATTTGATTTATCTCGATGTTTTATCGTGGCAATTGAAAACCAATTCAATATTGCAACATGGGGTTCATATCTAAAAGCCGCATTGCCTCATTTTGATAAAGTGTATAGCGGAAATGACTATGTCAAAATGCTTCTTGCAGACTCTTCAATTGATGTAATATCGCCAAAATTTTTAGACCGTACACAATACAATGCAACTCACATCAGATCATTGATTGTTGTTGGTGATGATTGGAAAACTTTGGTTCCACATGCAGTTGTCAAATTTTTAGAAAAAATTAATGCTAAAAAAAGACTAGACATAATATCTAAATCCGATACAAAACCCACTGAGCATTAATGGAACCAGTACGCGCTTGTCCTATTTGTCCAAATTGTGGTTCAAAGAGATTTGAAAGATTACCGGGCGATATAGTCACTGTAAAATGTCGTGGATGCAAGAAAATAATCCAAATCTGAAATTCTATAGTTAATATTTGCAATATTTTGTGTATTATTATGGCAAAAACATGGAAGGACAACGACATCAGTTTAGATCCAATAAAAGCACAAACTATTGCTGTAATTGGATATGGAATTCAAGGTGATGCTCAAGCTAACAACATGAAAGATTCTGGTCTTAAAGTAATTGTAGGTTTGAAAAAAGGCGGAAACAGCTGGAAGAAAGCAGAATCTGACGGCCATATTGTAATGTCCGTATCTGACGCATGCAAAAAAGCCGATATTATTCACGTTTTACTTCCTGATATGATCCAATCACAAGTTTACAAAGATGAAATTGGACCTAATCTCTCTGAAGGAAAAGCATTATCATTTTCTCATGCAGCTGCAATTCATTGGAAATGGATTGATGCTCCAAAAAATGTTGATATTATTATGGTTGCGCCAAAAGGACCTGGTTCCAAAGTAAGAGAAACTTATCTTGATAATTTTGGAACTCCTTCAATTGTTGCAGTTCATCAAGACTTTACAGGAAAAGCTTGGGATCGTACATTGGGAATTGCAAAAGCAATTGGAAGTGCACGTGCTGGATTAATTCAAACAACTTTTCAAGAAGAAGTTGAAACTGATTGGTTTGGAGAACAAGCTGATCTTTGTGGTGGCTCTGCATCTATGGTAAAGGCTGCATTCGAAACACTTGTTGAAGCTGGATATCAGCCAGAGATTGCATACTTTGAGGTTCTACATGAATTAAAATTAATTGTAGATATGATTCAACGATATGGAATAAATGGTATGTGGAGACGTGTTAGTGAAACCGCACGTTATGGTGGATTAACTCGTGGTCCAATGGTAATTACTGACGATGCTAAAGCCAACATGAAAAAAGTTCTAACTATGATTCAAGATGGCACTTTTAACAAAGAATGGATTAGTGAATATCAGAAAAATGGTAAAGATTCTTTTGATAAATACATGAAAGAAACAGAAGCACATCAAATTGAAAAAGTCGGTAAACAAATGCGAAAGATGATGTGGCCTGATTCTACAGAATAATTTTTGTTAAATCTTTCTTAATTTTGAAACACCCGTTGTAATATGATCAATTATATCATTTAGTGGTGTTCCAGGACCAAACACTTCGTCTACCCCTGATTTTTTGAGATCTTTTTTATCTTCTTCTGGTATGACTCCACCGCCAACTACTAAAACATCTTTGATTCCTTTTTTGTTTAATGCTTGGACTACTCTGGGGAACAATGTTCCGTGAGCACCATTAAGTAAACTCATTGCAATTGCATCGACATCTTCATCTTCTGCAATTTGTGCAATTCTATCAGGGGTTGCAAACAGTCCAGAGTAAATAACTTCCATTCCTGCATCTCTGAACGCTCTGCATAATACAAGGGCACCTCTATCGTGACCATCTAAACCTAATTTTGCCACCAAAATTTTTACACGTCTTGAAGATGTCTTTTGTTTCATAATTTGTGCTAATTAGTCATTATTTTAAAGGCTTTATTTGATTTTCGTCTTTTTCTGTTATTAGAAATTTAGATAAAGCGCTACACAAGCACTCTCAATGTGAAGGTAATTCCTGTAA
The DNA here is from genome assembly GCF_000241145.1 of Candidatus Nitrosarchaeum limnium BG20. NCBI lineage: Archaea > Thermoproteati > Nitrososphaerota > Nitrososphaeria > Nitrosopumilales > Nitrosopumilaceae > Nitrosarchaeum > Candidatus Nitrosarchaeum limnium. Next base: position 3,269 of record NZ_AHJG01000015.1, read on the forward strand.
ACTATATGCTTGAATTTGAGCCTATTTTCAAAAATTTTACCTTTAATGGCAAGGAAATAATCACTGTAGATTGCAAAGAATCAGTTAACACTATAACTATGCACTGTGCTGAGATCAAAATAAAATCATGTAGTGTTATTCATAATAATGTCGTTCAAAAAGCAGTTACTAAAACAGATGAAAAAAAAGAAGAACTTTCAATCATTATCAAAAATAAAATCAAAGGACGTGCATTTATTGAAATTGAATTTACTGGAGAGTTAAATGATAGATTACTAGGATTCTATAGAAGCCAATACAAACAAAATGGCAAAACCAAATATCTTGCAACTACTCAATTTGAAGCAGCGGATGCTAGAAGAGCATTTCCATGCTGGGATGAACCTGAATCAAAAGCAACTTTTGAAATTTCAATCATTGCAGAAAATAAATTTACTGCAATTTCTAACATGCCAATTATTTCAAAAAAGAGAATGAAAAATAAAACCCTCTACAAATTTGCAAAGACTCCAATCATGTCTACTTATCTTATTTATCTGGGTGTTGGCGAATTTGAATATCTGACAGGAAAATCTGGAAAAATCCAAATTCGTGTAATTACGACAAAGGGAAATAAATCAAAAGGCAAATATTCGCTTGAACTTGGAAAAAAATTACTATCCTCATATGAAAAATATTTTGGAATAAAATATCCTTTACCTAAATTAGATTTAATTGCAATTCCAGACTTTGCTGCAGGTGCCATGGAGAATTGGGGTGCCATTACATTTAGAGAAACCATTTTACTTTATGATCCAAAGACGTCCTCTACTAGAACAAAACAATACATTGCTGAGGTTATCTCTCATGAGATTGCTCATCAGTGGTTTGGAAATCTTGTTACGATGAAATGGTGGAATGACTTGTGGCTAAATGAGAGTTTTGCAACCTTCATGGCTACTAAATTTGTAGATAAATTTTATCCTGAATGGGATTTGTGGAATCAATTCATCGAAGATGCGATGAATACTGCTATGGGCCTTGATTCGTTAAAAAATACACATCCAATTGATGTCAAAGTAAATTCTACATCCGAAATTCGAGAAATCTTTGATGCGATTTCATATGATAAAGGTGGATGTGTATTACGAATGCTAGAAAATTATGTTGGTGAATCAAATTTCCAAAAAGGATTAAAACAATATCTTGCAGATTTCAAATACGATAATGCTGAAGGCAAAGATCTTTGGGATGCAATTGGTAAGATTTCAAAAATGCCTGTACGTACAATGGTGTCTACTTGGTTAAAACAACCTGGTTTTCCCGTAGTTGAAATAGAAAAGAAAGACTTGACACTACATCTCAAGCAGAGACGATACCTCTTAGAGTCTGACAAAAAACACAACAAAGGTTTATGGTCCATTCCTCTTTCTGTTGGACTAAATGATGAATTGTTTCAGAAACTTTTCACAAAAAAATCAATGTCTGTAAAATTGCCTAAAAACAACATTGGATTTGTAGCAAACTATGGAAGAAAAGGATTCTATCGAGTAAAATATGATGCAAGTACTCTTTTAGATCTTAAAATGTTAGTAGACCAAAAGAAAATCGCATCAATTGACAGATGGGCAATTCAAAATGATCTTTTTTCATTATGTATTTCAGGTGATGATACAGTTAGAAATTATCTTGATTTTTCTGATGCATATTATGATGAGGATAGCTATCTTGCAACTGTGAATGTTGCCCATAACCTGGCTTCTCTTTATTTTAGAGCGTTTGGTGAAGACTTTGCCCAAGAAATTAAAAGTTATACTGTAAATTATCTAAAAAAAATTCTTTATGATTTAGGATGGACTCCTAAAAAAACTGACAAGCATACTGATGCTATGATGAGGGGTTTTGTCATTTCCACTCTTGGTAAGTTAGATGATGATGAAGTAATACTAGAATGTAAAACTAGATACAGGCAATTTATGAAAAATCAAAAAACAATATCTCCTGACTTGGTTGAGCCTATATGTTCAGTTATGGCTTGGATTGGAACTTCTAAAACCCATGATGAACTTACTCGTCTTTACAGAAATGCAAAAACCATGGAAGAAAAACTACGTTTCCTTGGAGCATTATGTAGCTTCAAAGATGAAAAATTACTGCTAAAATCATTGAATTTCTCACAGACCTCTGAAGTTCGTTCTCAAAATATGCAATTACCAATCATGAAAGTTGCTGCAAACCCCTATGGAAAAAAAATACTGTGGCCATGGCTTAAAAAAAATTGGCCAAAACTAAGCAAAAAAGTTGGACGTGGAAACCCGTTGTTTAATAGAATAGTTGCAAGTATCTCATCTATTGCAGATGACTCTATGGAAAAAGAGATTAGACAATTTTTCAAAAAGAATCCCACACCAGGTACTGAAAGAACTCAAGAACAAACACTTGAGAGAATTAGAATTAACTCAAAATTTTTGAAAAACATGAGAAAAGAGTTTACGTCATAATTCTAATGGCAAAAAAAATAGTCACTACAATTTCTATAATCCTAATCACTGTGTTGGGCGTACTTTTTCTTTTTGGTACTAGTCCAAATCATGACATTATAAAATCAACATTTGAAATTGATGCCACCTATTATGATGCAGGATACGTTGAGATATCTTATCTTGACAAATCTGAAAAAACAAATCATGTGGTTTTAGAAATATTGGGGATGGATGAGTCTTTTCAAAAAACTATCTCTGGTTCTAAATTCACTGAAACTGTTCCATTCCCTGACATTCCAACATATGGATGGCAAGTTCATCCTGTCACATTTCTTATAGATCATCAAAAACTTGGAAAAGTTTCTCTAAAAACTGAAATTCATCCATATGGTAAACCTACCCCTCCAATCATCTACGGCACTCCTTAGATTACAACAAGATTTTATTGCAGCTTCTAAAAATCAACATGTATTGGATATTTCTGATTTAAAAAAAGGTAAAAGAGGTGCAATCGCAAAGGCCATTTCTATTGTTGAAAATGACCCTATTGAAGCAAGAAAACTGCTAAAAAAAATATACAAAGAAACAGGAAATGCATCAATCATTGGAATTACTGGACCTGCAGGTGCAGGTAAAAGTTCGCTAATCAACAAAACTTCTGTTGCATTAAAAAAACTGCGTACAAAACCTGCTGTTTTAGCTATTGATCCTACTAGTCATGTTACAGGTGGTGCAATATTGGGTGACAGAGTTAGAATGACTGAATCAACAGATTCTGGAACCTATATTCGAAGCATTGCATCAAGGGGTGCAACTGGAGCTGTTTCAAGATCATTGAGAAATAGTATTAGAATTTTAGAATATGCTGGATTTAACCCGATAATTATTGAAAGTGTTGGTGCCGGTCAAACAGAAGTAGAGATATCTAATATTGCTGATATTACAGTTGTTGTTTTTAATCCAAATACTGGTGATAGTATACAAACCATAAAAGCAGGTTTAACAGAAATCGGAGATATCTATCTTGTAAATAAAAGTGATCTTGATGGGGCCAATCAATTATTTGATGCCGTTAGAGAGTATGTTGGTTCAACCGAGAAAAACATTATCTTTTTGAAGACTTCGGTTAAGAAAAATACTGGAATATCTGAATTTGCCAAAACTCTAAAGGATATGATGTCTATCAAAAATAAGAATAAAAAAGAAAAGATATGCTGAGATTAGAGAATGAATTAAAAGATCTTATTTTAAATAATATGAGTGAAAAGATTGAATTGATGCTAGAATCTGACAAAACATTTTCTAAATACCTTAAACAAATTCAATCAAAAAAAATGGATCCATTTGAAGCAGCTGATAAAATAACAAAATCTTTGATAAAGTGAGAAACATGGTAAAAAAACAAAAATCAAAAAAAGAACCAGAAAAGCAGTATGTGACTGATTCTAATTTTCCTGTAAAGAGAATTTATCATAAATCATCCAAAAAATATGTCAAAGAAGACTCTGGAGTATATCCGTACACCCGAGGAATTCATCCTTCAATGTTCCGTGAAAGATTTTGGACTATGAGACAGTATTCTGGTTTTGGCGATGCAAAATTAACAAATGAACGATTCAAGTTCATGCTTGAAAAAGGGCAAACCGGTCTTAGTATGGCCTTTGATCTTCCGACCCAGATAGGTCATGACCCTGACTCTGCTCCTGCAGAAGGTGAAGTAGGAAAAGTTGGTGTATCTATTGCATCACTTAAAGATATGATGATTGCATTTGATGGAATTCCTCTTGGTAAAGTAAGCTCATCAATGACTATCAATTCCACTGCATCAACATTGTTAGCATATTACATTATCGTAGGTGAATCACAAGGATTCAAAAGTACTGAATTAAGAGGAACTACACAAAATGATATTCTAAAAGAATACATTGCAAGAAATACCTACATCTATCCACCACAACCTTCTATGAGATTAATTGGCGATATGATTGGATATTGTGCTGAAAAAGTTCCACAATGGTATCCTGTTTCAATTTCTGGATATCATATGAGAGAAGCAGGATGTACTGCAACACAAGAAGTTGCGTTTACTATTGCAAATGCAATTGCATATATTCAAACATGCCTTGATAGGGGATTGAAAATTGATGATTTTGCACCAAGACTTTCGTTTTTCTTTTGTTGTACTATTGAATTCTTTGAAGAAGTTGCAAAGTTTAGAGTTGCAAGAAAAGTTTATGCTAAAATTCTCAAGGAAAAATTCCATGCAAAAGATCCACGTTCTCTACAATTAAAATTCCACACTCAAACAAGCGGTGAATCTCTTACTGCACAACAACCTGATAACAACATTGTACGTGTTGCCATTCAAACCATGGCAGCTGTACTGGGCGGTACACAATCACTTCATACAAATTCTAGAGATGAGGCATTGGCTTTACCCACTCAGGAATCAGCTAAAATTGCGCTTAGAACACAACAAATTGTAGCTCATGAAAGTGGAGTGACAAAAACCGCTGATCCTATGGCAGGCTCTTACTATCTTGAGGAATTATGTGCACAAATAGAAGAAAATGTTTGGAAATATCTTAAACAAATTGAAAAAATGGGTGGCTCCATTAAGGCTATTGAAAAGGGATTCTTCCAATCTGAAATTAGACAGAACGCATACCGTTTGAAGAAAGAAACAGATGCTGGTGAACGAGTGATAGTAGGTGTAAACAAGTATTCTGAGGTTGAAGGAAAATCTCCGGAACTCCTGAGAATTGATGATCGAATTGAAATCCAACAAAGAAAAGCACTCAAAGAACTAAGGGCAACAAGAGATAATACAAAACTCGAAAAAGCATTATCTGCAATGAAGAGTGCTGCTGATACTGATGAAAATTTAATGCCGTACATTATTTCAGCAGCTAAAGCATATGCTACCACAGGTGAGATTAGTAATACTTTCAGAGAAGTATTTGGAGAATATCGTCCAAAAGAAGTGTTCTAATTATTTTTATAAATTATTTTTATACCAAGGTCTTAACTCTAGCCAATCAATTTCTGCAATCATCTGTTCTACTTTTTTCATGATTGCAATTACTGATCTGTATTGCTCATACATCTCAATCTCTTCTTCTTTAGATAATACATTAGCTTCTGCATCATCAAAGAATTTGTTTTCTTTGTTTAGATGATCATCTAAGAATATTGCATATGTTCTAAGATACCTTGCTACTGGCTCCCTTGAATCTTCTCCTTCTCTCCATTTTTTAAGATACTCTGATATTTTTCTAGCGATATTTCGTCCAAACTCATGTTCTATCATAAATTTACGAATTTCTTCTTTTAGGTTATCGTAACTTGCAACACATGGGAAATACGAATCTTCTTCTCTTGAATGGTGAATTGTATCTACAAATTCGGATATTATTACAGTGATTTTCTCTAAATCTGAAAATGGAATATCTGCCCCTTTGTATATTTCCTGGGAGCATTTTGAGACAATTTTTTCTAGTCTGCGTACTTGAACATGATCCTCACGTAGTTGATTTGTAGCGCTCATACTGTAATCTGTATCTATTGTCTCATTTTAGTTATTTTGTTTCTTATCAATATCTTATTTTTAATATAATTATTTTAAAATACTCGTAATATGTGTTAAAAAGTGATGAAGATTGATCATATTGCAATTGCCGTAAATGATGTAGAGGAATCTGCTAAAGTTTACCAACAGGCATTAGGTATTGATCATGTAGAATTTGAGACAGTTGAATCAGAAGGTGTCAAAGTTGCAATTATTCATCTTGAAAATGGAAGAATTGAGTTAATGCAACCAACTAATGATGCTAGTCCAATCAAAAAATTTCTTGATAAAAAAGGACCTGGACTCCATCATATGGCCCTTGAAACTAACAATATCGAAGGAGAAGTCACACGAATGGAGGGTTGTGGAGTTCAATTTCTTGGTAAAATTAGACCTGGCTCTGCAGGGACTAAAGTTACATTCATCCACCCAAAATCTCTACACGGTGTACTTGCAGAATTATGCTCTCACCCAAAATAAATTAAATTCTGTATTATCTTAATTAAAATAAAAATAAATTTTTCAAGAATCTTTGAATTCTTGAATTTGTTTTACAACACTATTCATTTCATATGCTGTAATTTTTTGTTTGATGATGTCTTTAGAATTTACAAAATCCTTTTGTAGTGCAGATAGCTTGTTTTTCAAACTAGTGATTTGTTCTGATTGTGTAATTGGTTTTGTTTTTTCTATTGAAATAGGGGTGATTTGCTTATTGTTTGCTTTTATTTTTGAAATGCTTGCTTCACAACCATAACATGGTGAATTAAGATCGTCTTCAAATCTAGGTAGTTTTCCATTTGCATCAAAATATGATTGTGTGTTTTTGTCTGTAAAACTGTGTTTGATATTCAAGTCTTTTATGACATTAAGCATTTCAATTTTTGGCATTGTTGCATATGTTGTATATTCTTTCATTGCCTCAAAGTATGTGCCACCATTATCTAAGACTGTGTTTTTAGCCTCCTTTGCAAGCGTTACTTTGGAATTCAAATATTCGAATTGATCCCAGTAAATCCCCTGATATGTTGAATTCACCCCTGAAACATATTTTGCAAATGCATTTCTTGGTGTAAATTCTTCATATGTTGTATTCATTCTTGATAATTCTTCTTCTAGACTTGCTTGAGCTGCTTTTCGTTGTGAATCGATGAATTTTTGATGTTCATCTTTTTCTTTCTCCTTTTGTATCATGGTTGCATATTCTTTTCTAGCAATTTCTATATTTTTTAGAATGTTTTTTGTAATTGGGTTGTTATTGATGTCATTACTATCGATTTTTGTAAATGATGTGTTTGTTTCTCCATAGGATTGACTTGATGAAATTGATATTGATATCATTGCAGTCAAAAGTACTATGTACAGTAATTTTTTAGTCATTGATTTTCAAACCATTATTTTTGAATATTTACTCTACTGAGAATTTGAACTAATGATTGCTACTAATCCCTTTAATACTATTTCTTTAGTAACTGCATTTTTCATTCCATCATCTTTAACGTATCTGAGGCAGTAATGATCCCGATTATTTTTGATTTTTTTGATACAAGAATACATTTTGAGTATCTGATTAAAGGAACAAGGACATTTGCAGGCGTATCGTAATCTACAATTGGTGGAACTGGTTCCATTGTATCTGCCAATTTTGCATTTTTTAATTCAGATTCTCCAACATCTGCCAGGTGTTTTACTATTCCATCTTCTGATATCATTCCAACAAGTTCTGTTCCATTAAAAATTGGAATTTGACTTATTGACGATTCATGCATTTTCTTTATTGCATCATGTAATGTGTTATTTGGTTTCAATTTTACTACGTCTTTACTACAAAAATCCCCTGCTTTATGGGATGATGATTTACCTTCAAGATTTGCAAGACTATCAAAAATTCTTTTAGCTGTTTCATAGCTTGGCTGACTCCTTCCTGATTCTATTTGATTAATCATAGATGTGCTTACTCCTGTCATTGAGGCAAGTTTTTTTTGTGTAATGCCTATTTTCAATCTCATTTGTTTGATGGAATCAATTCTTGGTAGCAATTCGTATTGTTGTTTATCTAACTAGTTTTAAAATATGCTTTGAATGGTTATCTTTTTTTAGATTTACT
>NZ_AHJG01000014.1:0-1564 GCF_000241145.1 Candidatus Nitrosarchaeum limnium BG20
TTGACTCTATCTCCAATCCAATATTGTACCCACTCTTTAATTTGAGAACAAGATGTTTATCGTCACTGTGCTCGTATCTAGGCATAATTATCCCAAAATATGTTAAATCTGAAAGAATTTTTACTGTATCGCCAACAATGATTTTATTTGTTTTTAAAAATTCTAATGACTTACCTGTATATCCTCTAAATTCTGACATTTACGAGAGTTGGTATGTCTATTTAATAAAAACTACCTGTAATAGGAAGCTACTAGTTTTTCGCCTATCTTGAGGTTCTTTTGTTCCCTTACTTTCTTTACTGCTGCTTCAAAGTGCTTCATAGTTACTTTGGCATCTGTAGAACTTTTCTCAATATCTTTGACATCTGGATGTGCATCTAAGAACTCGTGAATGACAAGTGACACTGCAGTGTTTGCAATTGCAGCAGTATCTGCTCCACTTAATCCATCTGTTAACTCGGCAATTTTATCAATATCTACACGTTGTGGATCATTTGGATCATCATTTATTGGTATTTTTTCTGCATTAATTTTCAAAATCATCTTTCTACTTTCTTTATCTGGTAATGGTATCTGGATAATTTTATCAAATCTACCTGGTCTTAGTAATGCTGGATCAATCATATCTGGTCTGTTTGTAGCTGCTAAAACAACAACACCGTGCATATTTTCCATACCATCTAATTCAGTAAGTAATTGACTCACTACTCTTTCTGTAACTGCTGTTTCACCACCTGCTCCTCTTATTGGTGCTATTGAATCAATCTCATCAAAGAATACCACACATGGAGAAGCTTGTCTTGCTCTTCTGAAAATTTCTCTAATTCCTCTTTCTGATTCTCCAACCCATTTTGATAATAGTTCAGGTCCTCTTACAGAAACAAAATTTGCTTCACTTTGAGTTGCAACTGCTTTAGCTAACAGTGTTTTACCTGTACCACTTGGACCGTGTAGTAAAATACCTCTTGGCATTTTATGTCCTAGTTTATCGTATAATCCTGGATATTTCATTGGCCATTCAACTGCTTCTTGAAGTTCACGTTTTACATCTTCCAAACCTCCAACTTCTTCCCATTTTACATCTGGATTTTCAATGAATACTTCTCTCATTCCAGATGGTGTAACTTCAATCAATGCTTTTTGGAAATCTTCATTATTTACAATTAGTTTATCCAAAGTTTCTGGAGGAAGCTTCTCCTCTTCCATGTTTAACTCCGGAAGTAATCTTCTCAAGCACTTCATCGCAGCCTCTTTACAAAGATATTCTAAATCTGCTCCAACATACCCATGGCTGACACTAGATATTTTTTCAACATTTACATCATCTGATAATGGCATGTTTCTACTATGAATAGCAAGAATGTCTTTTCTGCCTTTTTTGTCTGGAACTTTGATTTCAATTTCTCTATCAAATCTACCTGGTCTTCTAAGTGCAGGATCTATTGCATTTGGTCTGTTAGTTGCTGCAATGACAATAACTTTTCCCCTAGCTTCTAACCCATCCATTAATGATAACATTTGAGACACTACTCTTCTTTCTACTTCTCCAGTTACTTCTTCTCTC
>NZ_AHJG01000013.1:0-12175 GCF_000241145.1 Candidatus Nitrosarchaeum limnium BG20
ACATCAAATGTTCCGTAACTTCCCGCATCCACTTCAAATATGTCCGTTGTAGTTACTCCACTCTTTAATGCAAAAGCAAATTGTGTCTCTGCAATTTTTCCCTCCCCATATGATGCTCTTATTGTATACTCTCCTGCCTTTGTCCACAATGGACCTTGTGCGATTATAGTATGAGAATAACTACCATCCGCTGCAACAGTTATCTGTGCAATATCAACTAAATTACCTTCACTAAAAATCTGCATTGTTATTGGAGTCCCTGGTAGTACAGTAGATACTGTCCCTGAAATTACAATTGTCTCTCCTTCCTTGTATGATTTGGCATTTGTTCCTACTGAAACTAGAGTTTCTGCAAATGCTGGTATGGTAAAGGCAACTAACAAAATTAAGACACTAGAGATAATTACCACTCGCACAAAATTTCTAGTTGAATGATTCTATATTTCCTTTACTATCAATAAAATGAAAAAATGGAAAAATTTGTAGGTTTAGTATCTTGGCATAATGCTAAGTCTTGATTTTGCAGATACTGCAATTATTGAAATAATTGCTACTGCTAGAATCATAACTGCGATTGTACCAAATTCTGGAATTACAAATGTACCTATCACTTCAATTTTCTCAGTACCTACTGGGAACATTATTGTGACACTGTTGTCACCAATTTCAACATCATCCCATTCTTGTCCATCAACTAGTACCATGAAGATACCGTCAAGGACTGATTTGTCAGGATTTAATGTAAGTGTTCCATCTTCATCTGCACTGATTTTAACAATAATTGATTTATCATTACTGTTAATGCTTGCACCAGTTACCTTTCCACCTGTAATGGTGTATGGTACACAATAATTGCCCTTTAGATATAACTCTGAAGAACCACAATTGTTTGAACTAGCTGAAGTCTCACCAGTTAATTCAACAAGTACTTTATTGTTTTTCTCAAAAGTACCATAGTTGACTTTAATGGTGTATGTACCTTTTTGTTTCCACAATTCCCCACCTGTCATTAGAGTCGTTTCAAAACTACCATCACTATTAACATCTAATTGAGCAATAGTTACGATTGAATTATTTGGACTCGTAACAGTAAGTGTTACTGGCATTTTAGAAACAGTTGCTACGTTGCCGTGTACCATAATTTTGTCATTATGATCATATGTTGTCTTGTCTGTCCATACAGTTATTGGGAGATCTCTTAACAACATTTGATTTGTTGCCATTTTTCCACCAACTGCATCATCACAAGTTAGACATTCTGCATATGCTGATGACAAAGTTAAAGTACCGACTGCAGTCAAAACGGCCAATAGCGCGAACGACGTACGGTTGTTCATCTTATTTGCAAAATGAACCCATCTCTATTTATGTATATTTAAAAATTAGAAAAATTTGTAGGTTTAGTATCTTGGCATAATGCTAAGTCTTGATTTTGCAGATACTGCAATTATTGAAATAATTGCTACTGCTAGAATCATAACTGCGATTGTACCAAATTCTGGAATTACGACACCGTCTTTTATTCCGACTTCAATAGAATGCTTGTATCTAGGATCTTCACCTTGTTGAGCTACGATCTGATACTGTCCATCTTGTTTCCACAATGGTCCTCCAGTTTTAATATCTTTGAAGAAGTGACCTTGTTCATTTAGAATTGGTACAAATTGATCAACTACTACTACATTTCCATTTGGTGCTATTACCTTCATTGTTATGGAATTAGCACTGTCTGTAGTTCCAACTATTGAAATTATATTTGAACCTGCCATTGAATTTGCTTCTCCAATTGACAACCCTGTTCGTAACATTGGTTTTGATTCATAAGTTGTTGGTCCTAATGTGGATTGAGTAACATCTGTCTTTGTAGTCATGCTGTTGATTATTTCTACACGGAGTGATAATTTGTATAATGCACTTCCTTTTGGACTTTGCTCGACTTTAATTGTATAAAATCCATTTTCTTTCCACATTGAATTTGTTTTAAATTCTGTGGAAAAGTTACCTTTTGCATCCGGTTTTATTTGATCAACACTAACTATGTTTTGACTAGGGGAAATTACTGTAAATGTAATATCTGTAATTTGTGACATTGTATGTCCACTAACTGATATTGTGTTAGACCCTTGTGAAGCTGTAGCTGAAACTGACATTCCTGTAGTTTGAGCAAAAGCATCCTGCTGAATTGAAGCTACTGAAATAATTGACACTGCTATTAGAGCTAATGCCATAGATGTTGCTGATCGCTTAAAATTCATTCTAATCTCAAAACAGTTACTGGTATTAATATATATTTTTAAAAAGAGAAAAAAAGATGAATTTAGTATCTTGGCATAATGCTAAGTCTTGATTTTGCAGATACTGCAATTATTGAAATAATTGCTACTGCTAGAATCATAACTGCGATTGTACCAAATTCTGGGACTACTACGGTACCAATAATCTCAATTTCCTCAGCACCTGCTGGGAATTGTATTGTTAGTGTTCTATCTGTAGAAGTTGCTGTTTCCTCAAAGTCTACTTCTTCTCCGTCAACTAAGACAAAGAATGTATCATCTTGATCACCCATCTTTGAATCAATCAAAGATCTTGGCAATGTAATGACAAGTGAACCATCCTGATTTGCAGTTATTGCAATTATCAGTGAGTGTGCATCTACATCAGGAGTAATACTGATTAGCTTACCACCGGTTATTTTGTAATTGACCATAAAGTCAGTACCTGTAACCTTAATTGATGGTGATGCTGCTGGAGCTCCCATTGAACCTGCAAATTCAAATGTAGTTTCAGCTACACGATGTTCAGTTCCATAGAATGCTGTGATTTTGTATGTTCCTGATGACTTCATTAGTGCCCCGCCTGCAATTAACTCAGAACTGAATGTCTTGTCTGCGTTAACGTCAATTTGTGCAACTGTGACTAAGTTGCCATTGGGTGCCACTACTCTTAGACTAACAGGAACTCCTGTAAGACGATCTTTCACCGCTCCTGTTACTAAGATCGTGTCTCCATCTTCATAAGATGTTTTGTCTGTAGTAACATTGATTGAATCCGTTTGTCCAAATGCTGGTGCTAATCCTAAACTTGCAATAAGAATTGCAGATAAGGCAAACACCGATAGATGAGTATTCATCAATTTTACGCCCAAATTTATCTTATTTAAGGTTGTGGAAAATATTGTTGACTAAAGAGAAAAAAGAGTGATTTATGCCGAATTTCAGATTAGATATATATTAACCTGAGCGTGAGTTTTTGACAGTTTGTGTGTATTGTTTGCTATTACATTTAATGTTCGTCATGGAGGTTTCGTAAATGGCAACTAAGAAAAATCAAGTTCTAGTACCTGATCATATCTATGTACCAAAACACGAAATTATTTCCAAGCAAGAAGCTGAAGAAGTTTTAAAAAAATACAATTGCAAACCAACTGAATTACCATTAATCTTTGTAAACGATCCTGCAATCTTGGGACTAGGTGTTAAACCAGGTGATATGATAAAGATCACTAGAAAAAGTCCTACTGCCGGTGAGAGCCTATACTATCGATACGTGGTGGAAGTTTAAATGGCCGATTCTTCAGTAAAACGCTGGCCAGTAATTCAGGATATTTTAAAACGTGAAGGTATTGCACGTCAACATCTTAACTCATTTGATGAATTTTTAGAGCGTGGTCTCCAAAGTATTATCAACGAAGTAGGACAAATTGAAATTGAAAATGCAGAATATCCTTACAAAATTCAACTAGGTAAAGTTAAACTCCAACAACCAAGAATGATGGAACTTGATGGTTCTATCACACATATTACACCTGCTGAAGCCAGACTCAGAAATGTATCATATTCTGCACCTGTAATGATGGAGGCAAGTGTTGTTGAGGACGGCAAAATTTTGGAATCACGATTTGTCCATATTGGCGATGTACCAGTAATGGCGAAGTCTAATGCTTGTATTTTACATAACTTTTCAACTCAAAAATTAATTGAACATGGCGAAGATCCAAACGATCCTGGTGGTTACTTTATCATAAATGGTTCTGAGAGAGTAATTGTCGGACTAGAAGATCTTTCATACAACAAAATAATTGTTGATAGAGAAAGTGTTGGTGGCAATACTGTTTTCAAAGCAAAGGTCTATTCTTCTATTGTAGGATATCGTGCAAAACTAGAACTAGTAATGAAAAATGACGGACTAATTGTAGCTAGAATTCCTGGCTCTCCTGTTGATATTCCAGTTGTCACTTTAACAAGAGCACTTGGATTAGAATCTGACAGAGAAATTGCAGCAGCAGTTTCACTAGTAGATGAAATTCAAAATGAACTAGAAGGTTCTTTTGAAAAAGCAGGTGACGTACCAACTGCAAAAGATGCAATTGTTTACATCAGTAAAAGAATTGCACCTGGAATGTTAGAGGAATTCCAAATTAAAAGAGCAGAGACCTTATTGGATTGGGGACTCTTACCACACTTGGGCAAACATCCTGAAAACAGAAAAGAAAAAGCCCAGTTCTTAGGTGAAGCAGCATGTAAATTATTAGAACTTAAACTTGGATGGATTTCTCCTGATGACAAAGATCATTATGGAAATAAAGTCATTAAATTTGCAGGACAAATGTTGGCAGATCTTTTCAGAACTGCCTTTAGAAATTTGGTTAGAGACATGAAATATCAATTAGAAAGATCTGGACAAAAAAGAGGCATCAATGCAGTAGCAGCTGCAATCCGTCCTGGAATTATTACTGATAAATTAAACAACGCTATTGCTACAGGAAACTGGGGCAGAGGACGTGTTGGTGTCACACAACTACTTGATAGAACAAACTATCTATCTACAATTAGTCATCTGAGAAGAATTCAATCTCCACTTAGTAGAACTCAGCCTAACTTTGAGGCAAGAGACTTGCATGCTACACACTTTGGAAGAATTTGCCCAAGTGAAACTCCTGAAGGATCTAACTGTGGTCTTGTAAAGAACTTGGCACTATCTGGAATTATCTCAGTAAACGTTCCATCAGAAGAGATTGTAGAGAAACTATACGATCTTGGAACAATTCATTTCTTTGATGCAAAAGAAGATGTAAAAAAAGACGGAGCTAGAATTTTTGTTGATGGTAGACTAATTGGATATTACAAAGACGGTGCACAACTAGCAGAGTCACTACGAGATCTTCGAAGAAATTCAAAGATTCACCCACACGTTGGAATTTCATTTCATAAATCAGAGATTGAAGGTTCCACAAAAAGACTCTATGTTAATTGTAATGCAGGCCGTGTTTTGCGACCACTAATTATCATTAAAGACAACAAACCATTACTAACACAAGATCTCTTAGATAAAATTTCAAAGAAATTACTTTCATGGACAGATCTTCTAAGAATGGGAGTATTGGAAATGATTGATGCAAATGAAGAAGAGAACTGTTACATTACACTAGATGAAAAAGACACAAAGAAACACACACATCTTGAAGTCTTCCCACCAGCAATTCTTGGCGCAGGTGCATCCATAATTCCATATCCAGAACACAACCAGTCTCCAAGAAATACATACGAATCTGCAATGGCAAAACAAAGCTTAGGATTTTCAACTCCAATGATGAATACTAGCACATATGTCAGACAACACTTGATGCTATATCCACAAACTCCAATTGTCAACACAAAAGCTATGAAACTATTGGGATTAGAAGACAGACCAGCTGGACAAAACTGTGTAGTTGCAGTATTACCATTTGACGGATACAACATCGAAGACGCAATTGTACTAAGTAGGGCCTCAGTTGACAGAGGACTAGGTAGAACATTCTTCTTTAGAATTTATGATGCTGAAGCAAAACAATACCCAGGTGGAATGCGTGATACATTTGAAATTCCAAATGCTGAAGATAACATAAGAGGATACAAAGGAGAAAAGGCTTATCGATTATTAGAAGAGGACGGTGTAGTTGCATCAGAATCCCCAGTACATGGAGGAGATATCTTGATTGGAAAAACAAGTCCTCCAAGATTTATGGAGGAATACAGAGAATTCGAATCATCTGGTCCTTACAGAAGAGATACTTCAATTGGAGTTAGACCATCTGAAACTGGAGTTGTTGACACTGTAGTTATGACACAATCCAATGAAGGTGGAAAGATGTACAAAATTAGAGTAAGAGATATGAGAATTCCTGAAATCGGTGACAAGTTTGCATCAAGACATGGACAAAAAGGTGTACTTGGAATTTTAGCAAAAGCTGAAGACTTGCCATACACTGCAGATGGAATCTCTCCTGATGTTTTGATTAACCCACATGCATTCCCTTCAAGAATGACAGTTGGAATGTTTATGGAATCAATCTGTGGCAAGGCAGCTGCATTGAGAGGAAGTCAATTTGATGGCTCTGCATTTGTTGGAGAAAAAATGGAAGAAGTCAAACCAGTTATGGATGCCGCTGGTTTCAAATATTCTGGTAAAGAAACAATGTATGACGGAAGAACTGGAAAATCATTCCCAGTCGAAGTCTTCATTGGAGTTGTATACTATCAAAAATTACACCACATGGTTGCAGACAAGATTCATGCAAGAGCACGTGGTCAAGTTCAGATGTTAACCAAACAGCCAACAGAAGGTAGAGCAAGAGGCGGTGGTTTGAGATTTGGTGAAATGGAACGTGACTGCTTAATTGCATATGGTGCATCAATGATTCTCAAAGATAGATTACTTGATGAATCTGATAAATCAGATATCTTTGTCTGTGAGAGATGTGGACTAGTTGCATATCATGATGTTAAACAAAGAAAATATGTCTGCAGAGTTTGTGGTGACAAAGCAAAAGTATCATCAGTATCTGTTGCATATGCATTCAAACTATTATTGCAAGAAATGCAAAGTTTGAATGTGGCCCCAAGATTGCTCATAAAGGAGAAAATCTAGAATGTCTATTCAAGCCATAAAATCAATTGACGCAATTAGATTCTCCGTTTGGTCTCCAACTGAAATCAGAAAATACTCTGTTGCAGAAATCACTGCTCCTGAGACATATGATGAAGACGGAATGCCAGTACAAGGAGGTCTTATGGATGGCAGACTGGGAACATTAGAGCCTGGACAAAAATGTCTTACATGTGGAAACACTGCTGCAAGATGTCCTGGACACTTTGGTCACATTGAACTTGCAGAACCAATCTTACACATTGCATTTATTGATAATATTTACAAACTCTTACAGTCTACATGTCGTTCTTGTGCAAGACTCAAAGTACCACAAGAAGATTTAGATGAATTTAGAAAAATCAAAGAAAAACATGCAGCATACACTGTAATATCTGAAAAAAGAATTCCAGAGCAAATTATTGAAAAAGCAAAAAAAGCAAAGGAATGTCCTCACTGTGGTAAAACTCAGTATGAACTAATTTTTACAAAGCCTACTATCTTCGTTGAAAAAACAGAGATTGGAGAACACAGATTACTGCCAATCACAATTAGAGAAAGATTCTCTCAAATAATTGACGATGATCTTCACCTTTTGGCATATGATCCTGTCACTGCAAGACCAGAGTGGTTTATCTTACAAGCACTACCTGTCCCACCAGTAACTGTTAGGCCTTCTATTATTTTAGAAACTGGAATTCGTTCTGAAGATGATTTGACACACAAGATGGTAGATATCATCAGAGTCAATCAGAGACTAAAAGAAAGCAAAGAAGCTGGAACTCCTCCATTAATCGTTCAAGATTTAGTAGACTTGTTACAGTATCACGCAACAACCTATTTTGATAATGAAGTATCTGGAATTCCACAAGCTCATCACCGCTCTGGACGTCCACTAAAAACACTAACTCAAAGACTCAAAGGAAAAGAGGGAAGATTCAGAGGTTCACTTTCTGGAAAGAGAGTAGACTTTTCAAGTAGAACTGTAATTTCACCAGATCCTAACTTGGACTTGTCTGAAGTTGGAGTACCTGAACAAATTGCAATGAAGCTAACAATTCCTGAAATTGTCACTGAATGGAACATTGAAAGAATGAGAAAACTGGTAATTAATGGTCCAAATACATTTCCAGGTGTCAATTATATCGTTAGACCAGACGGTGTAAAAATTAGATTAGACTTTGTAGAGGATCGTTCTACAATCGCTGAAACCCTAGAGATTGGATATCTTGTAGAAAGACATCTTGCAAACGGTGATATTGTTTTGTTTAACAGACAGCCATCACTTCACCAAATGTCAATTATGGCTCATTATGTCAGAGTACTTCCAGGAAAGACTTTCAGACTACACCCATCTGTATGTCCTCCATACAACGCAGACTTTGATGGAGATGAGATGAACCTTCACGTTCCTCAAAGCGAAGAAGCAAGAGCAGAAGCAATTTTGTTGATGAGAGTCCAAGATCAATTAATCTCCCCAAGATATGGTGGTCCGATCATTGGAGCACTAAGAGACTTTGTTACAGGAGCATACCTCTTAACTAAAGATGATACTTTACTCACTCCACAAGAATTTTACAATTATGCAATGCTAGGTGGATACAATGAGAAATTCCCAAAACCTGGCTCTAAAAATAAAGATGGGCCAATGTATACTGGCAAACAACTATTCTCATTGTTCTTACCAAAAGACTTCAACTATGTCATTACATCAAAATGGTCTAAAGGAACCAAAGGTGCACAAAAAGACGTTGTAATTAAAAACGGTGAACTCATCAGCGGTGTAATCGACAAATCATCAATTGGTGCAGAAGAACCAGAAAGTGTGTTGCACAGAATTGCAAAAGACTATGGAAATACAAAAGCAAAGAACTTTTTGAATTCCATCTTAATTATGGTAAAACAATACATCACTCATTATGGATTCAGCTACGGTTATGCTGACCTTGAAGTACCAGAAAAAGAAAAGCAACAGATTCTAGATGACATTCAAGAAACTTATGGAATTATCTCTGATCTCACATCTCAATATGAAAAGGGCACTTTGAAACTAACAAGAGGTATGAAACCTGAAGAAGCACTAGAGGCATACATTGTAAACGAACTAGGAAAAGCAAGAGACAAAGCCGGTATGACTGCAGATCAATCCCTTGATCAAAGCAATGCCGGAAGAATTATGGCAACTACTGGCGCAAGAGGTTCTTCACTTAACATTGGTCAGATGGCCGGAGCATTAGGGCAACAATCAAGAAGAGGAAGTAGACTGCACGCTGGTTACAATAATCGTGCATTACCACATTATCAAGAACATGACAACAATCCAGATGCACACGGATTTGTAAAATCAAACTATAGAGAGGGACTATCTGCACTAGAATTTTTCTTCCACGCAATGGGAGGAAGAGAGGGACTAGTAGACACTGCAGTTAGAACACAACAAAGTGGATACATGCAGCGTAGACTGATCAATGCACTAGAGCACATCAGACTAGAATATGATGGAACAGTAAGAGATCCTCACGGTCACATCATACAATTCCTATACGGTGAAGACGGAATTGATGTTGCAAAAAGCGACCATGGTGAGGCATTTAACATTAACAGATTAATTGAATCACAAACAATTGTTGACTCTGGTAAAAAGGCAACCAAAGAAGAGATTACAGACTTGGCAAAGAAATACACAAAGACATTCAATCCAAGACTAAAACAACTTGTAACTGATGGACTATTGGATTCTAAACTAAGTAAGGAAGGTGCAGAAATTGTTTGTAAGAAAGGACTATCACTATACAACAAAGCAAAAGTAGAACCAGGACAAGCAGTAGGAATCATCACTGCACAATCTATCGGAGAACCTGGTACTCAGATGACACTTAGAACATTCCACTTTGCAGGAATTGCAGAAAGAAACGTAACCTTGGGTCTTCCAAGATTAATCGAACTAGTAGATGCAAGAAAGAAACCTGTAACTCCAACTATGGATATTTATCTTGATAATGAATCTAAAAAATCAAGAGAAAAAGCAATCGATGTTGCAAGAAATATTTTGCAAACAAAGGTAAGCGCATTAATCTCTGATAGTGAGACTGATTACACAACTCAAATCAAATTAATTCTTAGTCCAAACAGACTCAAAGAAAGAGGATGTACTGTAGGCGAAGTAGAGGCAGCATTACAATCAAACAAGAAATTCAAGATGGAGACAACTGGTGAGCTAATTACTCTAAAACTAGTAGAAGAGTCAGATGCTCCAACTGTAATTGCAATTAGAAACAAGGTTCTCAACACTACTGTTAAAGGAGTTCCTGACATTGAACGAGTAACCCTAGTTCAAAAAGACGACGAATGGGTAATTCAGACAACTGGTTCAAACATTGCCAAAGTACTTGAAGTATCTGGAATTGACAAGAAAAATGTCAGAACAAATAATGTATTTGAAATTGCAGGAACCTTGGGTATTGAGGCATCAAGAAACGCTCTGATTAATGAATTAAACAACACACTAGAAGACCAAGGTCTTGAAGTCGATGACAGATACATCATGTTAGTATCTGATTTAATGTGTTCAAGAGGTTACATGCAACAAATAGGAAGACACGGAATAGCTGGAACTAAAGACAGTGTACTTGCAAGAGCAGCATTTGAGATTACAGTACCAACTATAGCTCACGCAGCATTAGCTGGTGAAGTTGAACAACTCAAAGGTATCACAGAAAACGTCATTGTTGGAAGTATCATTCCAATTGGCAGTGGAACGGTAGACCTTTACATGCAAGTAAGCAAGAAGAAATGAGGAAAATAGTATAATTAACGTGATAAAAAATGGGCGACGAAATTTCTAATTTAATGACAAACAACAAAAACAAAGTAATTCTTTTGCGATTAAGAAACAACAAATCAGTAAGAGGTAGTCTACAGGACTTTGATATTCACATGAATCTTACACTGGATAATGCCGAAGATATTTCAGATAATAAAGTAGTACCACTGGGGAGAATTCTTTTGCGCGGTGATAATATTTTGGCAGTATCACTACCAGATGAAGAGTCTTAATTCTCAAACATTAAATTCAAACTCTCATAAATTATAGTTGGCTTGAAAATTTTACTTTTAATTCCTTTAATTTTCTTAATTTTTCTAGTTCCTGCATTTGCACAAATTCCAGACTATAACAAACCCTATGCTCCAATCTTTACTGACAAGCCAGTATACTCTTGGACTGACAAAGTAAAGATTACCATACTTGCCCCAAGCTGGAATACAAATCAGTATCTAATTGACTCTATAGGCGGAGATGAGGACCATCCAATTAAAATCTCAACTGCTGGGCACACGCTCTCATCATATCGCTTTACTGAGACTAACTTTAACTCGGGTGTGTTTTCTGCCGAAGTAACTTTGACTGGATTTTTCCACGATGTAGACGGTGATGGAAGACCTGATACCACTCCCAGAACTGGTGGAAGTGGTCCGACAAGTGGGTATTTGGAGACAAACCGTGATTCTAACATCTCTATATCATTTACATTTGCAGATGGCGTTGTATTAGTAAAATCCGCTCTGATTAACTGGAACATTGCGCAAATACAATTCTCAGAGGGAAACTATCTTTCAGATAGCACTGCATCAATTAGTGTAATTGATCCTGACCTTAATCTCAATCCCAAAGCAGTTGATCATGTTATGGTTCATGTCACATCAAACTCTGATTTGTCTGGAATTGAGGTAAGTGCAATTGAAACAACTGCCGACTCTGGTATCTTTGTTGGAACAATTACTTTTGCACAAAATCAATCATCAAGTGGCAATCGATTGTTTGCAATGCCAGGTGATGTGATCACTGCAAAGTATGATGATTATACTCTCCCTGCGCCATACAGCATATCTGACAAGCTTCCAGTCAAGGCATTTGCAAATTTTGATTCATCAGTTCCAACACTCCAAAGACTGCAAAATTCTCCAATCATTTTATCCAACTCTTTTGGGACTCCACTAGAATCTTTTTCTACAAACGATCAAATACAAATTGTTGGAGCAGTAAGTAACGAACAAAACTTTAAGCAGAAATTTGTTTACCTCTTTCAAGTAAAAGACTCTAGCAATTCTGTAGTGTCTGTATCTTGGGTTCAAGGTGAAATATCCCCAAATCAAAAACTAGATGTTTCACAATCATGGATTCCTCAAAGTTCAGGTGAATATACAATTGAAACATTTGTCTGGAGTTCTTTAGTTGACATGTCTCCACTATCTCCATCTTTGACAAAAA
>NZ_AHJG01000012.1:0-595 GCF_000241145.1 Candidatus Nitrosarchaeum limnium BG20
CATCTCCAAACTGGTCTCCTGATGGAACAAAAATTGTATTTTCAAGTTCAGGTGATATCTATTCCATAAATGCAGACGGAACAAATCTTGCTAACTTGAGCAGTGACCAAGCTTATGATCAGTCTTCTCCATCTTGGTCTCCAGACGGAACAAAAATTGCTTATACACATCAAGGTTACACTGGAACTGACAATGGTATTTACACAATGAATCCTGATGGTTCTGGTAAAATTAGATTAAGTAACGATATTTACATTTGGGCTTCTCCATCTTGGTCTGCAGATGGAACAAAAATTGTATTTCAATACTTTAACTGGGATACTTTTGAAAATGGAATATCTATCATGAATGCAGATGGTTCAGGACGAGTTCAGTTGTTAAGCGGTAATGCTCGTGGACCTGTATTCTCAACAGATGGAACAAAAATCATATTTGCAGTAGATGATGGTAATTGGAATCCTGTTCCTGGCTATCAAACTTTCAATATTCACATAATGAATGTAGACGGAACAGGTGACACTCGATTAACTAACGGCGTTTATGATGAATTTAATCCTCACATGAGACAACTTCCAGTAGTCATTCATCCAAACCC
>NZ_AHJG01000011.1:0-1479 GCF_000241145.1 Candidatus Nitrosarchaeum limnium BG20
AAGCATATCCTGAAACAGATGAAATTTGAGTTTGACTGGAACCATCAATGTTCATAACCCAGATATCAGCAGAACCATAACTAGGAGAATATTTCCAATATGCAATTTTTGTTCCATCAGGAGATATTGCTGGATCATTTTCATCAACGGATGGAGTATGTGTAATGTTTGTAACGGATGCTCCATCCGTATACATTATGTAAATGTCATGGAAATCATCATATGCAATAACATTAGGTCCAACTGCAGGTGGTATGATCACAGATATGGTACCGTCAGAAAGATTGCTGACATAGATAGAATGGTTAACAGGATTGTATAAGATTGCAAATGGATTATTCCCTACAGATATAGTGTCAACTATTGTGTTCGTTATAACATCTATAATGGAAATTGAGGCTGAATCATAATTAGATGCATAGAGGTATTGGTTGTCTGGATTGTAGGTCGCTCCAAATACATTAGGTCCTAGTAATGTGCCTCCTACAGATAGGTTTGTAGATGTGTCAAAGGCCTTAATTCCACCGTTGCCAAATATGTATTGGTAACCATTAGTTGGATTAAGAATTGATCCTGCTTGTGTAAATCCCACTGATAAACTACCTGGTACGAATGTGTTAGTTGTTCCATCAATGACATAGGCAGAGTTTTGATTGAATGAAGTTGAATATAGATATCCGTTGATTGGATTGAAAGTTATTCCGCTCGGTCCATACGAAGTAGGTATTGTAGCTATGACTGTGTTTGTGGAGCCACTTATGACAGGAATACTACCTGCACCATTGTTATAATCATTAGCCACGTATATGTTGCCATTTATAGAATTGTACGTAATGCCATTTGGAAAACCACCGATGGATATTGTAGCAATAACAGTGTTGGTTGCACCATTGATGACTGAAACGTTGCCTGAAAAGTGATTTGCTACATAGAGATAGCCGTTAGTTGGATTAAAAGTGACATCTACTGGAAAAGCACCGACAGATATTGTGGTGATTACAGTGTTGGTTGTACTATCTATAACGGAAACTGAGTTTGCATTTGAATTGGCCACGTAAATGTAATTATTGTTAGTATCAAACGCCATGCCACGAGGACCTGCACCGACTCCAATTGTAGTTGTAGCATAAGCATTTGAAATTGCAAATGAAGATAATGCAAAACCTAAAACTGTAAAGATAATAACATAATTGAAATTTTTCATTCCAATGCAGCCAGATGATCCGAGTAGTTAAACATGTTGGTTATGTACGAAAATCAAAGTCCCAAAATTGGGAAATTCATAATCAAATAAAAAATAAAAAATAAAAAATAAAAAATAAAAAATAAAAAATAAAAAATAAAAAATAAAAAATAAAAAATAAAAAATAAAAAATAAAAAATAAAAAATAAAAAATAAAAAATAAAAAATAAAATTAGATAACAAATTTTATTTCATGTATTTTAAAATTAAAAATATTATTCAACATCCAAACTTTC
>NZ_AHJG01000010.1:0-79629 GCF_000241145.1 Candidatus Nitrosarchaeum limnium BG20
GATCAGTTTTCTTGTACATCCAAAGAAAATTCAGATGTTGATAATTTTTGTCCACATGAAGGACATTTTCCATTGTATGGATTCATAACATCTTTTAGAGACTTTAGCATTTTCATATTTGCGATCTTTTCTCCACATTTACCACATGTAATATCTACAGACATCAAAATGATCAGTGTTGTAAAATTATTAAGAAATGATTATGATTTTTTTTAATAATTCAAATAAATTATTTTACTGCTTTTTAATTATGATTCCACAACCATCTTCAAAACCTGCTATTTTGGCTCTAGTTCCGACAGGTAGATCTGCAGGGGTGGCAATTCCTGCCATAAATCCTGAAATTCTCAAATGTGTATTATCTAATTGAAGCACGACAAAGGCATATGGGGTATATTTTTCAAATCCTGCAGGAGCCACAGTTATTATGGTGTATGTCGCAATTGAGCCCACACCATCTAAAACAACATCCTCAAATCCTTTGCTACCACATTTTAGACAATAATAGGCAGTGGACAAATGAAGATGTCCACACTTTGTACATTTGTGAGTTAGGAGTTTACCCTGTTTAGCATATTCAATAAGTTGTTCTTCAATAGTCATTTTACACACTTTGGAATATATGAACAGCACAACTTGCACCAGTTGCACCAAAATTATGAGTTAAGCCAATTTTTGCATCTTTGACAGTTCGAGCTCCAGCTTTACCAGTTAATTGATCAAATACCTCTACTACTTGCCCTACACCAGTAGCCCCAATAGGATGTCCTTTTGATTTAAGACCACCTGAAGGATTAATAGAAATGTCTGAATTTAATTTAGTTCTACCTTCACGGACAGCTTGTACTCCTTGACCTTTTTCAAAGAATCCTAAATCTTCAGTATCAACAATTTCTGCAATTGTAAAGCAATCATGTACTTCAGCAAAATCAATATCTTTTGCAGTGATTCCTGCCATTTTGTATGCATCTGCTGCTGCGATCTTTGTACTAGGAATTGTAGTCATGTGTTCACGTCCTTGCAATGCAGCAGGTGAACCGCCTCTGCCAGATCCAATGACTTCAATATAGTTACCACCATGTGCTTTTGCAAACTTTTCAGAACAAAGAATAACAGAACTTGCACCATCAGAGAATGGACAACAATCATAAAGTTTTAGTGGACTTGCAACTACTGGAGAATTCATTACATCATCAATTGTAATTTTCTTTTGCATGTGAGCTTTAGGATTAAGAAAACCATTATCATGATTCTTTACTGCAACTCTTGCAAAGTCTTCTTCAGTTGCACCGAATTCTGTCAAATAGGCTCTTGCCATTGATGCAAATAATCCTGGAAACGATGCACCAGCTTGGCCTTCATAAAAAAAGTCTGAGCAATATGCAAAGTAAGTTGTAGTCCATTCAGTTCCTGTGTGAGTTACTTTTTCAACACCTGTTACTACAAGACAATCATAAAAACCAGCAGCAACATTGGCATATGCTTCTCTAAATGATACAGAACCACTTCCACATGCAGACTCTATTGTTAATGATGGTTTATCTGGAATTCCTAATCTACTCATTAAAACAGGTCCAAGATGTACCTGCTTGTCTGCAACACCAAAGACGTTTGAAATGTAAGATGCTTTGATCTCTTTTGGATCAATACCTGCATTTTCTATGGCTAAAACTGATGCCTGAGTAGTAATATCAGCTATACTTTCAGATAATTTTCCATATTTCGTGCTACCAGCACCAAGAACGCAGACCTTTTCCACAAATGTCACTGACCAGATTCCCTATAAAAATCGTTTTAGTAAATTCATTACAGAAATTGCCCGCAAAGAAAACAAAGTTTCAGATCTTACAAGTAAAAAAAACAAGACATGTAGTGAAATCTACCAAGTCCAAAATAGCGATTTTCAAAAAAGAGATCGTACAATATTTGGACATTAACGGGTATCTTTCGTGGTCTTCAAAAGACAGAAAATACATGATTCTAGGAACAAATTCTCCAAAAAATGGATTAGTTGAATGTCCAGAATGTAGATTAGGTCAGTTAATGGTAATCAGATCCAGATCCACTAGAAAGAGATTCATGGGTTGCTCAAATTTCTACGGAGGGTGTAAAGCATCTTCACCACTCTTACAAAAAGCAAAACTCAGAGCAATGAAAATTCCATGTGAAGTCTGTAAGTGGCCAATGATAATTTTTCGTTATTCAAGAAAACAGAAATGGACAAGACAGTGTTCCAATTTTAATTGTGATAGTAGAAAGATTAAGCTTTCAAAGTAGCATAAATATCAGTTCGTCTATTTTTTAGAAGGGGTAATACTTTACGGATTTTTTTTATATTTTCTAAATCAATGTTGACATATCCAATTCCTTGTTTCTTTTTCATATCAAGTAAAATTCTTCCATAAGGATCAACTACAATACTTCTTCCACAATAAATATTTCCGACTTGATCTGGTGCAATCACATAACAACCATTTTCAATTGCTCTTGTTTTGTTAATTGTTATCCAATGCTCCTCTTTGAGATTTCCTTTTACCCATGCAGATGGTGCAATCAAAATTTCTGAACCTGCAACAGCAAGTGATCTTGACATCTCAGGAAATCTTAAATCATAACAAATCATCATACCTATTTTTCCAAGAGAAGTCTTTACTGGTTTTGCAATCTTTGAACCCTTAACCATTTTATTTGATTCTTTGAAACCTAACGCGTCATAGAGATGAATTTTTCTATATGTCGAGATTACTTTGCCTGATTTATCAATAACAAATGAAGTATCATATACTCGATTTTTTTTTGGACTCTTTTCATAAAATGAGCCTACTACTTGGATATGATTTTCTTTAGCAGTATTTCCTATAGTGCTAACAAAATTTCCTTGTATTGTTTCTGCAAGATTTGCAAGTTGATTTGATGTTTGTGAAGAATTTGTGTAAAACATCATAAATTCTGGAAATGCTACAAGTGTTGCTTTTCCTTCTGCGGCTTTAGTAATATAATTAATAATTTTTTTTGAGATTAGTTTCTTTGTCAGTGGAAGCCTTGAATTGTACAACTGCAACTTTCATGAAATTTGTAATTTTAATGAGAATAAAAAGATAAAGTGATACAAATGTTAAATGTACCATTTTGTTATTATGTGAATTGATTAGTTTACCTAACTGACCATAATGTATTATCTATCTCTCTAACTGGAAGGAAATTATTCCAGTTTTTTCAAAAAAGGGTTAAAGTTGATTTCCTGCAAGAAACCAATTTTCTTTTGGGTTATCCTCAAAAACTACGATAACATGAGATTCTTTTGTTTTTAGAATCTCAACAGCTGATTTTGTAATTGCTTTTGCATATTCATCTTTTTGTTGTTGAGTTCGTCCTGGATACATTGACACTGTAATCAAAGGCATGATTTGCTTGAGATTATTTCACAAATTTATTCTTTAGAGAATTACTTGTATGCGTTGTAGCCGTATCTTGTTCCATATGTAAAATCAGAACTATGGGTTTTTCTGTATAGATATCCTGTACCAAGTCCAACTATAAAGCCACCAATATGTGCTAAATATGCAACGCCATCTCCTGCTATACCAAATCCACCTATGAAAAACGGAAGTAGATTTTGGAAAATAAGCCAGAACGGCAAGAACCATTTTGCTTGAATATGCATCATTCTCATAAAGAATCCCATAATCATGACAGTCTGAATTTTAGCTTTTGGAAAAATTACAAGGTATGCACCTAACACTCCAGAAATTGCACCAGATGCACCAACAGCAGGAATCGCACTGGAAGTATCACCTAAGATGTGAATTAATCCTGCACTAATTCCCCAAAATAAATAAATTCCAAGATATTTTATTTTTCCAAATTTTAATTCAATATTATCACCAAAGATCCATAAAAACAACATGTTACCTCCAAGATGCATTAAACCACCATGCAAGAAAGTGGAACTTAGAAGAGAAAAGTATGGTTCAGATGGACATGGTATGTTAATTGGTCCTTGACCAAAGTTAATTGTTGATACAGTAGCACCTGTAACACAATTAGGTACGGCTCCCCAATTGTAAAATAAATTATATGCATTATTATTTGTAAATTCTAAAAATTGCCCAGTTACAGCAATTTCAAATAAAAATACAATTACATTTACTATAATTAGAGCATAAGTTACTGTAGGTTTGAATCCAGGAGGATGTGGATTTTCGTCTCTTAATGGAAGCATTAAGTAAGATTGTTTGAAATTTGTATAATAAGATTATTCAAAAATATTGATCAAATCACAATTATTTTTCTCTTAACAAGATTTTCAACTATTTTTAGAAAATCATCATCAGAAATTTTATCTTCAGACCACCAACCAGATGTGGTTTTGATCCATGAAGGTATTTTCCAATTAGATTCATTAATTAACTCTCTTGGAGTTACAGCAATAATTCCTTTTTTGAACAAGAAATCAATTCCTTCAAGAAATTCTGAGTCAGATATTTGATCTGTAGACCACCAATTAGCATTTGTCTTAATCCATTTTGGAATTTTAGAAGTTTCTGGAGGCAATCCTTTTTCAAATCCAGTAATTTTTAGAATTCCTTGCGATATTGGATCTACATTAAATGCAACATGCCAAAATCCTGCTTCATCCACACTTTGAATAAATTTCACAGGTTTATCATTTAAAGTAACAGTAAATTTTTCTTTGCCTGAAATTTGCGGAAATTCAAAGTTTGCATAAGTTTCAAGAGGGTAGCTATTGTATCCACGCATTGTAAGAACAGTTCCCTCCTCATTGAATTTAGCAGCAGAATACCAAGCTCCAGAATCATATCGAAAATCAAAATCCCCTCCATTCTTTTTTGCAATAACTGGAACCACAGTAGTATCTAGAGGAGCAAAACAACTATAGAAAAAAACTTTATCAGTTATTGATGGGTCAGGATACATTGAAAAATTTAGAATTTGGTTAGGTTCAATTTTTTCAATATATTCAATATTATTTACAATATCAAGAACTTTTTCATGACCATGAACTATTGCAAGAATTTTTGGATTGAAGACTGTTTGATTACCAATATTTTTAATTCGTCCTGTGACATGACCATCATCATGTTTGATTAGAGTATTATCATAAAGAACTTGAATTGATATTGGATCTTTTTGTGTTTTCATAAAATTAAGTTTAGCCTCTAACAATACAGGGTTTTCTCCTTGAATTTCAGGAATTTTTATCTTAAATGGAATATCTGTTTTTGGAGGAATTGGCACATGTGATATTGTTTTTGTAAATGTATTTTCTCCATCAACTACACTAACAGTTATGGTTGGAATCACTGCATAATCATTTTGGTTTTTTACATTGCCTCCAACCGTATATACTCCTTGATAATCAAAATACCCCAAGTATTCTTGTGTAGGAATAAAAACATCAGCAAATGCAAATTCAGAAACTAGTAGTGAAGTAAGTACGAATCCAATTAAAAGAAATACAATTTTTGATTGAAATATTTTTGAAATGAAAGAGGAATATTCCAAATCCATAGTGAAACTTGATAAATTCATTTACTTACACTATTTGTTGAACTAATGGATTATTTCTTTTATGTAGCTCATATCTATTTAATATAATTAAATTAATTTTCATGTTTCGATTTAAAGATAATCAAATATGAAGAATTCTATTTTGTATCAAATACTGTATACCTTGAATGAAAGTTTCATCTGAGATTTGCTCATTTGCCCACCATCCAGCGTTATTTTTAATCCAAGATGGGATTTGATTGGAGCCAGTAGCAGTACCTTGAGTTGTTGGTGGAATTTTCATTATTCCTTCTTTGATCAGATATTGTATACCTTGAACAAAGGAGTTGTCATCAATTGAGCCATCTGCCCACCATCCAGCGTTATTTTTAATCCATTCAGGTATTGGAATTACATTATTTCCAATGATTTTAGAATTAACAATAATTGGAATGGATGTTTTTGCAAGTTTGTTATTATCAAGATTCTGGAAATTTAGTTGTACAATACCAGATACATTATCAGGTATTGTAAATTCTGCTATGTTATGTTTTTCTTTAGAATCACTGCTAATACCAGTTTCTTCAAAAATTATTTGATCATTTTGTGATACTGAAAAATCATAATTTACTGCAATTGGTCTATTTTTTAGAAAAATATCTGTAATATCAAAATAAATTAATGCCTTAGAGTTTGATTGTAAATTTTCTGGTTTCCAAGAAACAAGTATTCGAAATTGTCCATTTTCAGTTACAGAACTTAATTGAGTATCATTCGAATTTGGTTTTATAAGAAAATACATTCCATTTTGATTTGCATCGTGTTTGTAAACATTCCATAGTTCTTTTTGACTGATAATAAAATGAACTACTCTTCCATCAGAAAAAAAATCATCGATTGTTGTAATGTTGTCAGATAATTTGATTCCATTTATATAAATTGAAAATCCCGATACTAACAGATCTCCAAATGTTTTTGGAATTATTAGCTCTTCATGAACTACAGATGTTTGATTGATATTATTAGTGCTCCATTCAAAAGGCATTGCGAAAGTAATTTCTTTTGAATTAGTATTGTACTGAAAGTTGTATATTTTATCATAATATGTTACAACTTCAATTACTTGAGAACCAAAATCAGGATGGATAATTTCATGCTTTGATGTTTGAGCAATTGAAATACCAGCATTAAATGTCAGTGGCACATCTAATTTTTTTGAATAACCATCAACTGTAAGTACTTGTATATCAAATTTGTATAATCCTCCTTCACTTAGTTTAGAACCAAAAACATCAATAATTCTATTGTCCAATCCAAGTAATGAACCAAAGAAATTATCTTCACTTTTTTCTTTAATTTGAATTGAGTCAGTATTTTTTGAAATAAAATTAAAAATCAATATTCCATTATGACTTTGAAATTCTTTTTCAAAAAGAAATTGATCGCCTCGACTAGATTTTATTAAAAATGTAACATCTCTAAGAGTGATTTTTGAATTAAAATCAATTAGTGAGATTGTGATTTGTTGATCAACAGTTTGATCATTGTTTTTTGGAGATGATGAGATTTCTAAGCTAACTTGTTTTCCTTTAAGATCAACTGGTGGAAATATTTCACTTCCTACTCCATGCCCGTATACATTTACAATTCCTATTGGAAGAAAAATGAAAAACAAAAAAATAATTAATAAATATAAAAAATTTCCTCTCAAGTCTTTCTTTATTTTGTGCTTGTCTACTTAAAAATCTAGATTGATTATTCTCGTTTTTAATATTATGTCCACTTTTTTGGATCTTTTTTCCAAATTTGTTTACCGTCAATAGTCACTTGATCTTTTTCTTCAAAGACAGTATGCCATTTTCCATTGTGGGGAAATATTTTATTCATCTCTTCTACCTTTTCATTTGTTGGTGCTTTATTCATCAAAGCTCCCCACCTCATGTTTGGGACTTTTGGAAGAATATCGTTAATGTCTTTCATGATAATGTTACGCGATATTGGTTTAAAAATCTATGATTTGATTTTCATTATTCCTTCTTTGATCAGATATTGTATACCTTGAACAAAGGAGTTGTCATCAATTGAGCCATCTGCCCACCATCCAGCGTTGTTTTTAATCCAAGATGGGATTTGATTGGAGCCAGTAGCAGTACCTTGAGTTATATCAAAAGATGCATTAGATATTCCAGATAGTGTTTGTAAATTATCTATACCATGACTAAAAAGTGCTAACGTAATCTTGTATTTTCCGGTAGATTGAAAATCAAATTGGTGTTTATCAATACCTTCTGTCAAAAGAACACCAGGTGAATTAGGATTGGTGTTTTGAGATTCATAAACTACTTTTCCAGAAGAATCTTCTATTCTGTAACCATATGTTACCCATTTTAGTAACTTGTTATCTTTATCAAAGAAAGTTATTTCAAATGGTATTTTTGCTCCTGAAACTAATTTAGAGTCATATTGAACTTTAGCAAATGCACCACTACCAAATTTAACATCAAATGAATTTTTTTGTGTAGTTGATCCGCTTGATGGAGATAATTTAAACTCCATTGTTTTTACTCCGGGTTTGTTGCTTTTTGCTATATCTAAGATATTCTCTTTGCTTAACAAATAATGTAAAATTAATGTATTTTCCATAGAGTATGGATCAGCAATTAACATTCTTCCAGTAACAGGATATCCATTTACAGTAGCTGTGTATGTATCTGCTTCTGAAAATGCTTTAAAAGATGTGGGGAAATGGATTTCTTCATGAACAAATACATTTTGTTTTTCTAATCTTGGAATATCCCAGTTAAACGGCATTGAAAATGAGACTGTTTTTTTAGATTCATCATAATTAAAATTATTTATTTGATCATAATAGGATGTAATTGTTAAATCATAAGATTTACCTCCGCTTGAAACTTTTTCATCAAATATATCTCCTACACTAAGCCAAGAATCAAATTTTGGTGCATCGGATACAGTGAATATGTTTTTATCAAAATCAATCCCAAAAATTTCTATTTCAAAATGATATAATCCAGCATCTAGTAAAATTGGAGCTTTAACAGTAATTTTATCATTTACAGAAGTCCATCCACCCAAGAATGGTTCATTATCACCATATACAATAACATCATTTACATCCATATCTTTAGAATCAATTGTAAGAGTTAAATCCCCAGAGTGAGTATGAAATAAATTTCTCATCAATAGTTTTCCATCTTTGTCAACTGTTACAAAGAAGGATGTGTGTTTGATTGTTTCTCCAGTTTTTGCATCAAAAAGACGTAATTGTAAATATTTATCGCCAATTGTATCTTTAGTAAGAATTGGTGGACTGATTTTGATAAACAAACTAGCTTCTCTATTTCCTACACTAGCTGGGGGAAGATTTTCTTGTGTTAATCCATCACCATAAACATATGAAGGAATTTGTGATATTAGCAATACAGATAGTGTTAGTAATACAATTGATGACTTTTTCATAATAATATTCATGCTTAATTTGTCATATATATGACTTAACACAAAATATCACTGCTGATTATTCTTAGGATATAGTTGCGGTTTGAGGATACTTAGAGAAATAGCATGATCATCAATCATGGAACCAACTCCTAGAGAGACATTTTTGATTCTAATTTCAATTTTATCAAAATCGTTTTCAGATATTCCATATGTCGTAGATAGAATTTCCTTCACTTTTTTTTCTGTATCAGAGATAACATTTAGTTTTGATTCTAATGTAACATCTAAAGTAGTTTTAATCATATTTGTTGGAATTTTACCAGTATCATCATGTAGAACATAAAATGAGATTTTTTCCATTACAACTTCATGAGGTAAAGTATCTAGGGCATTTGCAGTAAAAAACACCTGAACATCTAGTAAATTGATATCATTTGAGGAATACTGAATCACAGTATTTGGATTTGCAAGATTATAATCTTGAGGAATTGTTACAAACACAAATCCTTCTAAAATAGAGGTACTGTTTTCTAAGCCTACTACTTTTTTAATATCTCGACAATCAAGCCCTGTTGATTTTTGATGATCTAGAGTCATTAATGTAGAATGAGATGTTGGTCCATCATTTACAGTTGCAAGCCACAAGAAAGAAACTTTTGATAATTGCTTGTTAGTAATACTGATACCTGTATCATAATGACCTGGTCGTAGTGGGCCTTCATCGCCATTAATGGAACCACATACAAATTTTGCTACATACGTAATATCATTATTTTCCCGATTTGAGATTTCATTTTCTTGAGCAAAAATAGTATCTATGTAAATTGGAGAAATCATCAGAAAACTAACAGTGAAAATTAGAATTAGATAATTTGAAATTGAAAATGACTTCAAGTTACAATAGGATAACAATTTAGTTATTAATCTCTGTTACTATATTGAATAATTATTTTAAGACTTGATAAGCGAGTAATTTTTATGCGTGAAGAAAATAAGAAAAGATATGAAATTATTATTAATATTACTAATAATTCCTTTACTAATCATTCCAGCATTTGCTCAAACAAATTCACAAACATTAGCTACAGAAAAAGGAACATTAGATGTCAAATTATCATATGACGATATTACTCCAGGACAAGAAACTAAATTAGATATAGAATTTATCAATCCACATACAAAAAAATTCAAGAACATATTGATTATATCATAACAGTTTCAAAGGACGGTGAATCTGTATTTGGACCAATTCCACTTACTCATACATCACTTGGTTCAGTAAAAATTCCAGTTGAATTTATCAATGAAGGAGTATACACAGTAGAATTTGAAATTGAGGGAATACTATTCCAGCCAATCCCATCTGAAAAGGTTTCATTTGATATTCCAGTTGGAAAAGATGTTGTAACACCTACACCTGTTGCTAAAGAAGAAAAAGGTGGTGGTTGCCTAATTGCTACTGCAACATATGGATCAGAGCTTGCACCACAAGTACAACAATTAAGAGAACTTAGAGACAATACTATTCTTTCAACAAAATCAGGAACTGTATTTATGAGTGGTTTCAATCAATTCTATTATTCATTTAGTCCAACTATTGCTGATTGGGAAAGAGAAAATCCAATATTCAAAGAAGCAGTAAAAATTACTCTGACTCCAATGATTTCCAGTCTATCTATACTAAATCATGTTAATATTGATTCAGAGCAAGAAATGTTAGGATATGGAATATCACTGATTATGCTAAATGTTGGAATGTATGCAGGCATTCCAGTATTTGGAATTGTCAAGATATACAAATTTAGAAAAAAGCAGAGTTGAATAGAGAAATTCTAGTCAGGTTTTTATTTATCCGTATAAGTATCTGAATCAATGAAGACAATAGCTATTAGCTCATTCTTCGTATTATTTGCTATTGTAGCTGGATTAGTTGCAACAACACCAGATGCATTTGCAGATCATAGTGAAGTTACAGTTGTCCCAGCACCAGGATCTAGTTCACCTGGTTGTGAAACTACTGCAGAAGGATGTTACATTCCAAAAGAAGCAACAGTTGATGTTGGTGGAGTAGTAATATTTTCTAACACAGATTCTGCAGCACATACATTCACAGCAGGTACTGCAGCTGATGGTCCATCCGGAGCATTTGATTCCAGTTTAGCAATTGCTGGAAGTTCATATGAATGGAAACCAACAGAAGTAGGAAGTTTCCCATACTATTGTATGGTACATCCATGGATGGAGGGATTAATTGTAGTTCAAGAAGCAGGAGCAGAAAAACATGATGAAGGAATGACAGATGAAAGCATGTCAGGCGATACAATGATGAAAGATGTATCTGCAACTGGTATGTTATCTGACGGCACAAAAGTTTCAGTTTCGACTTCAGCACCAACCACAGGTGAAAAAATGAAGGTCAATGTTGAATTTGCCGGTAAAGAACATGTCAATCATGATATCATGGTAACACAAAACGGAGAAGATGTACTAAATGACATGGCCGCACATCATCATGATGGAAAAGGCGTACATGAAACAGCACCACTGAAATCATCAGATCCAGTAGAGATCACTATCACATTCCAAGGATATGGAGTAGATGATCCAAAAACAGGACCTATTGGTGAGAAAGTAGTATTTTCAAACGTTGTTCCAGAATTTGGAACAATTGCAATGATGATACTTGCTGTGTCAATCATAAGTATTGTAGCCGTTACTGCAAAATCTAAAGTAATTCCAAGATTTTAGGGATTAACTTTTTTCTATTTTCTTTTTATTAATGCAATTATCGCCAAGATAATAGCTGCTGCTGCAATAGATAATCCAAAAATTGCAAAGTCATATGCTGCACCGCCATTTACATTAGTTTGAGGAGTATCTTTCATTGAAGAGACTTCTCTTTGTAATGATGAAATTGCGTTTTTTAGTGAGGTTACATCTTGATTAGATGAACCGCTAGTTGGAGGAAAGTCTAAAACTGCAGAGCTTTCTACATCTTCAACAGGAATTTGTACATCAATTGGGATTCCATTAATGTCTCCCTTCAAATTCATCATGATACTTCCAGTTTTGGTTGGAATTACAGGTGAAAAATAATATCCAATCCTAGGATCAGAATCAATTTCAATTACTTTGGAAACTCCTCCATACATTGCAGTAGCTTCAAGATTTTTGAATACGTTTGGAACTCCTTTGTATTGACCAGGTACATCACCAGGCTCAGTTATTTTAAAAACAAAGTCATTTCTGATACCAACAATTGGTGGTTCCAGTCCCCAACCCACTTCAATCTTGTAAGGTTCTACTTCAACTGTAGTATGAGCAAAAGAAGGGACTATCAATCCAACAGAAAACAATATTCCAACAATACTCAAAACAATAATTTTCATGACTGTTATTTTATGATAACATGTTATTATCTTTACGTGAATTGGTACAAACTTCGAATATATCGAAAACTGTTTAAATTGTTAAAGACTGCCTGAAAATCTATGAGAAAATCATTGGTAATTTTACTTTTAGTCATATCTATTTCAATTCCATATGCATCAGCTCATCCATTTACTATAGATTCTACTCCAAATTCATCTACAAATGCACCGGTTGGAACTACAAAAATTATTGTTCATTTTTCGGAACCAGTTGAATTAGATTTTAGTTTTCTAAAAGTAATAGACAGTAATGGAGAAGAAATAGACAATAAAGATTCAAAATATTTTGATGGTGATAGTTCTCTAATCGTTACAACACCGCCATTAGATGAAGGAGTTTACACAGTAACCACCAAAGCACTATCAAAAATCGATGGTCATTTGGTTCCAAGCGCATTTGTTTTTGCAGTAGGAGATGCCAAAATAGATGTAGGTGCTAGTAGCAGTAAAGATGTTTCAGATATTGTGTTTTTTCCTGAAGCTGGATCAAGATTTCCAGGGCTTGTGGGTCAAACAATTGTTTTAGGTGTTCTAATTGCATCAATACTAATTTGGGGAACTCAAAATAAACAACTTATCAAAAAAGAAGAAGAAAAACTAGAACAATCTCATCATGGAAAATTTATGAAAATTACAGGTATTGGACTATTACTAATTTTTGCTTCAAATATTTTGATGCTTGCAATACAAGCAATAAGATTAGAAACTTCAGTAATTAATGTAATTCAAACTAATTTTGGAAACATATGGCTAATAAGAATGGTAATCACAATAGTTCTTCTTGCTTTATGGTTTGGGATGGATAGAAAAAAGAAGTTATCTATAAAAAATAAAATTCCAATGCTTGCGGTAACACTTGTATTAATTGGCACGTCAAGTTTGATTGGACATGGTGCAGCAAGTGGAGAAATGCCCGCTATTGTTTTAGATTATATTCATAATTTCGTTGCAGCGGTATGGATTGGAGGAATTATTTATTTTGTATTTACATTACTTCCAACATTATCACAGTTAGAAGAAACAAAACGAGAAAAAATGACACTTGTTTTAATTCCAAGGTTTTCAATCATGGTTGTAATTGCGGTAGGAATTGTTATAATTACAGGTCCAACTTTGATGTGGCTTTTGGAAAGTAATGTAAATTTGATTACTGAATCAATTTATGGAAAACTAATTTTTGCAAAAATTGCAATTGCAGCAATTATGATTGGATTTGGGGGGTATTTTCAATTTAAAATTCAAAAAAATGCTGAAAGAGATTTACAAAAAGGAACTATTGCAATATACAAAAAACTAAAAAGATCATTAAAATTTGATGTAGCACTTGGGATTACTCTTTTGGTAGTTGTAGCATTACTTTCTAATGGAACATTACCAGCTGGAGAAATCAATCAGGTTGATGCTCAAAAAGTTTCATATGGATTTCATTCAATAGAATTTTCAGAAAAAACTAAATTTGATGTAGAGATTACGCCGTTTTCTAGCGGTACAAATACAATCTTTATCAAGATGAGCGACTTTGAAGATAAGCCCTTAATTGATTCAAATCAAATCAAAGTAAAAATTTCCAATCCTCAAAGAAATATTGCTCCCATAGAAATTCCAATGAAAATCATAAATCAAGAAGAAAGTAAACCTATTGAATTTCAAGGAGAGATAACATTTGGATTTTCTGGTCAATGGCAAGTTGAAATAGAGAATATAAGAACAGAGAATGCAAACGAATCAGTTTTTCTGAATTTACTTGTGAAACCACGACTATCAGATCTTAAAACAGAAATCATAGAATATGAGTTACCGCAAGCTTCAAAGCCACTTTATCCATTGTTTGATGGCAAGGATTCAATTTGGGTAAGTGATCCATCTGCACCAAAATTATGGAAATTCTCACTTGATTCAAAAAATTTTACATCATATTCATTTGATGGATTGACATCCATTATTCTAACAAAAGATAATCAAGGGAAAATTTGGTTTACAGATACTCCTAGGAATCAAATTGGATACTTTGAACCAAGTACTCAGAAGATCACAACAAAAACTTTACCAAAAATAGATCCTGTGATTAATGATAATATAGCTACTTTCATTCAAGCAGATTTTGATGGAAATATTTGGATCTCAGTTACAAACAAAGATACTATTTTGAAGTATCAACCAAAATTTGATTCATTTGAAGAAGTAAAATTGCCTACAAGAGGTTCGGTGCCATTTGCCCTTACTATTGATGGTGAAGGAAAAATTTGGTTTACAGAATCACAGGCAGGTAAAATAGGATTTATCAATCCACAAAACAACAAAATTTCAGAATTTTCACCTGAAGTACCCTTAGCATCACCAGAAGCATTGATGTTTGATGATAAAGGAAACTTGTGGATTGCAGAACATACAGGTTTAGCAATTACCAAATTTGATCCAATTCTTGAAACATTTGAAAAAATCACAGTTCCAGATAAGGATGCATTACCGTATGGAATGTCATTTGACAAATACGGTAACATTTGGATAGCACAGCATACTGTAGATAAAATTGCAGCTTATGATCCAGATAACAAAAATTTGATTGAAGTTCCTATACCCACTACAACATCATTTGCACAATTTTCATCATCAGATGATAAAGGCAATGTTTGGTTTGTAGAACAACAAGGAAACAAATTATCAATGATAAAGACCACAGAAATTCCGATAATAGCATCGCAGATACCAAATGCAAATACTTTTCAATTAAAATACACTGAAATTGTATCTCCACTTATTGCAATGGGAATAATTGCAACATCATTGTTCTTTGTCAAAAATATAAAAGATAAAAGAAGATTAAATGAATTAATTTTGTCTGGATAGCAATCCAGCATGTTTTAGACCCATAGTACATGCAAAAATTGCAATTGCAAATAAAACAATTGTTCCTGCAGGAGTTATATCAAAAACATATGAGATCAAAATTCCTGAAACCACAGAAAATATTGAAAAACTCATTGAAAGTATTGCAGTTTGTTTGAACCCTCTTCCATACATTATTGCAGTAACATTTGGAATTACAAATAGAGCAGAAATCAATAATACTCCAACTAATTGTATAGAAGTTACAACAGTAATTCCTGCCATAAACACAATAAGATAGTTAATTTTTTCGACAGGAACGCCACTAACTTTTGCTTGTTCTTCATTAAATGTAGAGTAGAGAAGTTGGCGGTATAGCAAAAGAATAACGATTAGAATAATTCCAGTTAATGATAGTATCAAAATTGTATCATTTACACTAACTAGTAATATACTTCCAAAAAGAAAACTGAAAATATCAAGAGTGAATCCTCCTGATAATCCAATAATCACAAGACCTACAGCTATTCCGGAAGACAAAAGGACTGCAATTGAAGCATCTCCAGATATGTTGAATCTGTCTTTAATTCGCGTCATAATCAATGCACTAACTATTGAAACACCGTATGCAGTCCAAAGTGGGTAAATTCCTGCCATTAATCCTAACGCAATTCCACCAAATGATGAATGGGCTATTGCATCACCAAATAATGAGTAGCGTCTTAAGACTAAGAACAAACCAATTATGGAACACAAAATCGCAATTGCAATTCCTGAAATTATTGCTCTATGCATAAAACTAAAAGTAAAGATTTCAAAAACCATTTCTAATGATGATGCATGTGTTCCTGCATTGATGCTTCAGAATATTGTTTTACAAGTTCATTGTTTTCAAAGAAATCATCAGATTCTCCGTGAAAGAAGAGAGTTCTATTAAGACATGCCACATGATTTGCTAATTGCTTTACAGCATCTAAATCATGGGAAGACCAAATAATAGTAATGTTTTGTTTAGAGTTTAATTCTTTCAAGATGCTATAAAAAAGATCAATGCTTTGTTGATCAATACCAGTAACAGGTTCATCTAAGATCAGAACTTTTGGATTATTAACAAGAGCTTTTGCAATAAAGACTCGTTGTTGTTGTCCTCCAGATAATTCTCCTATTCTTCTTTCACTTAATTCATGTATCCAAAGTTGTTGCAGGATTTTATCTATTTTATTTTCATCAGATTCTTTGTGTAATCCCATTTTAACAACGTCATTAACTGTAGCAGGAAAATTTCTCTCAAAGATCGGTTTTTGAGGTACGTAACCAATTTCTTTAAGATAATTTTTTGATTTTTTAATATCAGTATTAAAAAATTTGATTGTTCCTTTGTATTTTGAATTTAGACCAAGCATAGCAGCAAATAGAGTGGATTTTCCTGCGCCGTTAGGGCCTATTATGCCTAAAAAATCCCCTTGTTCTACATTAAAACTCACATCATCTATAGCTTTTAGATCAGGATATTCAATTGTAAGATGTTCAATTTCAACTACTTTCAACATAACGCCTCTTTCAGATTATTAAGATTCTCAGTCATTTTAGAAATGTATGTTTCATTATTACCAATTTCTATAGGAGATAAAACTAGTATTTTTCCTCCAATTTCATTTGCAATTACTTCAGAAGTTTTAGGATCAGCAGTTTCTTCAGTAAAAATAATTTTTAGATCAAGATCTCTGGCTTTATTGATTACATTTTCTAATGTTTTAGCTGTTGGTTCTACATGTGGTGCATATGATGAAATTATTGTATGTTGAGTGAGATCATACTCATCTGCAAAATATGAAAAAGAATCGTGAAATGCTATAAAATTATGATTACATCCAGATAACTCAGTATGAATTTTTGAATCAAGTAAATCTAATTCATAAATATAATTTGCAGCATTTTCTTGATAATATTGTTGATTTTGAGGATCTGAATTAGAAAAAGCATTTGCAATATTCTGAACTTGAGTTTTTGCAAAAACAGGATTTAACCAAATATGAGGATCATTAGACTTACCATTGTGATTTAGAGACATTGAAGATCCATGGGAATTTTTCAATACGCCTAAACTTGTATCAACTACAATACCATTGTAATTTATTTCACTTAATTTATCAAGCCAACTTTCAAATCCAATTCCATTGATTATGATAAGATCAGATTTTTGCATTTGTTGAATATCCTTTATTGTTGGTTCCCAATCATGTGGTTCAATTCCTATCGGAACTAGCAATTTTGTATCAACTTTTTCCTGACCTACTCTTTGAGAAAATTCTTGTAATGGATAAAATGATGAAATTACTTGTAATTTAGATTCGTTGGTTTTTTTGAATTGATTTGAATCACTTGAAAAAACTGCATAGGATATCAAAGGGATGGTAACGGTAATTGCAATTATTGCTAGTTTCACTTGCGTATTCACAGACAGTTTTTTCGTGAGTTATTAATAACCCTATAAAATGTTAATAACTTTAATTGCTAAACTTATAAGATAATTAATAACAATTTCTCATTATGCCAATAGTATCTATTTCACTTAATCAAGAAATCCTTTCAGAGTTAGATAAGCTACAAAAATCCATGGGATTTTCAGGAAGATCTGAAGCAATTAGGGCTGGAATCAGAACTTTTGTTTCAGAAGAAAAACAAAAGTCCGAACTAACAGGAAATATTCATGCAATTCTTTTAGTTGTACATAATGATGAATTTGATCATGTTGTATCTGGAATTAAACATAATTTTGAAGATCTAATCACGACACATCTACACAGCAAGATCGAGGGAGAAAAGTGCATGGAATTATTTGTAATCGATGGAGATGCAGAAAGAGTATCAACTATCACAAAAGATTTTCAAGTAAACAAAAACATGGACACTGTAAAGTTAGTAACATTATAGAATTAATCAAATATCATATTTAATAAAACGATTTCTGGATGCTAAAATAGCTACCATCAATGCAGAAAATAAGATCATAGTTGCAATTACTCCAAATTCTGGTGCAACAACAATACCAAAATCAGTTTGTTGACCTGAATTTTTAATATTTTCAAATCGGATAATTGTTGGACCTGTTTGATCTTTTGTAAATTCATATTTTTCAAATTCCCCACCTACTTGTGCATTTCCTGTCGCTCTATGAATTTCCTTACCGTTTTGTATTATAACAAAATCATAAACAGAGTTACGTAATGGCTCACCTGTTTTACCATCTCTAATAGTAAAAATAAAAATTGTTTCTTGTTCTGGTGTAATTTCAATAGGATCCCATGAAAGATTCACTTGAAACTGTTCATTTTTTGTAAATGAAGTCAACGGGAATTCTGCATTTTCAGATCTTGAAAGTGTAAAAGTCATGGTTTCAGGTAATGGTTTTCCAGATTTTTCTAGTTGATTCTTTATGAATTTGAGATGATCCTGTAATAAAACAAAATGAACTAATCTTTCATCATCTACAGAATAATCATCTATTGAAACTGACGATTTAAACAAATCAATTCCATTTACTTTACCAGTATAACTTGGTGATAAAAA
This sequence comes from Candidatus Nitrosarchaeum limnium BG20, assembly GCF_000241145.1. Lineage (NCBI taxonomy): Archaea > Thermoproteati > Nitrososphaerota > Nitrososphaeria > Nitrosopumilales > Nitrosopumilaceae > Nitrosarchaeum > Candidatus Nitrosarchaeum limnium. The sequence goes on from NZ_AHJG01000010.1 coordinate 18,801, forward strand.
TTCGGCAAAATTCTTTGGAAAATGCACTTCTTCATGCACAACAGGGATGTGGGACATTTGTTTCTCACTCCAATCAAAAGGCATGTCAAATGTTAATTGCTTTGTATTTGGATCATATTGAAAATTAGAAACATTATCAAAGTATGATTTGACTTTAAACAAAATGTCCTCATTTTGAGCATCTTTTTGTATAAATTCTGTTTCATCAGCAACGCTGACAGATGCAGTGTATATCACTGAATCTTCAATTATGTTTGTAGGATCATCAATAGTACGTACCTCAATTTCAAAATTGTATAGTCCACCTGAATCAAAAATAGGACCTGAAATGGAAATTGGTTTAGATTCTGTTCCGTGCCATGCACCTAGCAATGAATCTTGATCACCATGAATCGTAATCTCACTATCTTGTGTAGGATTTACTTTGATTGGAAGAATTCCATCAGAGGTAAAAAAATAGTTTCTAAATATCATTTTATTTTCATGAAAAAGACCAATCAAGAATGTTACATTTTTTGGATTTTCTTTAGTTTCTTTATTAATTGCAGTAATTGTAATTTGTTTTTCTCCAGTTTTTTCAAAAGTCATTGGAAGTTCTACAGAGATAGAAATTTTTTTTCCTTGCACATCAACTGATGATATAGTATCAATTCCCAATCCGTGTCCATAAACACTAGATGCTGGAAATGCCAAAGATAGTGCAATTGAAAGTAGTACAAATTTTGTTTTTGACAATAGTGTTACAGACATGTTAGGTCTATTTTACTGTCAGCAATTCTTTCACATTATGAAGTAAATCATCCATATTATTGGCTTCAAGTATGGGTTGTAATTCATTTGGATCTTTGGCTCCAAGTGCAGATAAAGAATAAACAAAATCAATTGTAGGTGTATCTGTGATAAGATAGTATTTTTCCAAAACATGATCTAAAGCATGTGATTCAACAACTTGAGGTAGTGCTTGTTTGATAATTTTGTTTTTCCACATTTGGACAAGTATCTCCCATTGATCTAATGATACATTTTCGTCAATTTCTGGTATCAATTCAACTTCTGCACGAATGTACATTTTTTCTTCAGTTCCTAATTTTTCATGTAATTCAGAAATATTTTGATGACCTTTTACAGTATATGGATCATAATTAGCTGGTTGTGCAAGTGACGGTGGAATAATTTTATGTATTTTGAATTTGTTTCTGCCTACAGTTTCAATATGTAATTGCATTCCATCTAATTCAACATCTTTACATTTGGTAATCTTTGCAATTGTACCGATTAATTTTGGAGCAGTCCATCCACTAATTGAGTTATTTGCATCAATTAGACATACACCAAATTGACCATCTCCTAGCATACAATCATCAACTAATTGCTTGTAACGTGGTTCAAAAATTCTAAGTGGTAATTCTTGTCTAGGAAATAGTACCAAGTCCAATGGAAAAATAGGTAAAATTTTTGTTTGAGTCAAACTGTTATTATTGTTACTTCACTAGATATATGGAATACGCAATCAATTTTAATTATGAAATAGATTTTAAAACTTAGAATCCATTTTCATTGAGAATTAATCCCAATAACGCAGCTCGTGTATGTTTTCCATATTCTGCTTGTTCAAAATATTTTGCATTTTTAGTTTTATCAACATCTGTAGAAATTTCATCTAATCTTGGTAATGGATGTAAGATTATAGAATCATCTCTCATTTTTTGTAGTAAATCTAATCCCACAACATAACTTCCTTTTACCTTAAGATATTCTTCCTCATCAGGAAATCTTTCTTTTTGTATTCGTGTAACATAAAGAACATCAAGATCATCAATATGTTCTTCAATGTTAGTCGATTCGGTAAAGGACAATCGTTTTTTTATTTCATAGACAGAATCAGATCTTATTCTCAATGATTCAGGCGAGATTAAATGGACATCAACATCATAGTTTCCAAGTCCATACAGAAGAGAGTAAACTGTTCGCCCATATTTCAGATCTCCTATAATTCCTATTTTGAGACCATCAATCTTTTTCTTTTCTTTTCTAATTGTAAACAAATCTTGAATTGCTTGAGTAGGATGCTCTTCTGTTCCACTTCCAGCATTGATTACAGGTTTGGAAGAAATTTCAGCTGCAAATCTACTAGAGCCATCAAGAGGATGTCTCAATACAAGTACATCAGAATAATTTGACATTATTCTAACAGTATCTGCAAGACTCTCTCCTTTTTTTGTAGATGAGGATGAGATGTCAGAAATTCCCAGGGAATTACCTCCTACTGAAGCCATAGCAGCATCAAAACTAAGACGAGTTCTAGTGCTTGGCTCATAGAAGAGATAACCAAGTGTGTTTCCTTTACAGATTTCCCTTCTATCTATAGGACCAAGTTTCATTATTTTATCAGTAGATGCGAATATTTGTTCAAGTTGAGCCTTGTTAAAGTCCTTGATTGAAATTATATCTTTTTTGTAGAATTCGTTCATTCTTTCAATGATATATACAGGTGACTATACAAAGTATTCTGATGCAAGAGTCCGAACTTATGGTTCGACGAATAAAAGAAGGAACAGTATTGGACCATATTGATGAGGGAAAAGGCCTTCAAGTTCTAAATGCTTTAAGAATTGATGGAAAGGATGGCAGTCTCATCACTATTGCTCTAAATGTCCCCAGTGGAAAATTTAAGAAAAAAGATATCATAAAGGTGGAAAATAAATTTCTAAAAGATGACGATACAAACATGCTTTCAGTCATTGCACCAAAAGCAACAATTAACATTATCAAAGACTACAAGCTAGTTGAAAAACGAAGAGTTGCACTTCCAAATGAAATAGATAGAATTTTTCGTTGTTCAAATCCAGACTGCATTACAAACAGTACTGAGCATATAGAATCAGTGATGGATGTAATTGACAAAGAAGGAAGAGTTCTCAAATGCAGATATTGTTCAAGAGTATTAGATGTAAACAAATTAAAATATAATTAAATTAAAAATTTGAAAAAAATGTATCTTTAGGGCTTATTGTCCTAGGATGATGAACATCATGACTATGCCGTAGATAGCGATTGATTCTACCATACCAACAAAGATGAATACCTTTGACTGCAGTGCAGGATTTTCACTGATTACAGCAAGACCTGCTGCACCTACTTGACCTAGACCAATACCTGCTCCGGCTGCTGCTAAACCAAATGCCAAACCAGCACCTAATAGTTTCATAGATGAGTTGTTGTTTACTTCAACTGTTTCAGATTGTGCATAAGCAAGTCCAGTTAAGCCAGTTGCAGAAATTGCAATTACTGCCAAAAGTAACAAGACTAGAGTTTTCATTTACGAAATTCTTCTCCTAGGTCCATATTTAAATCATGATGTAATTTTAAATTTAAATTTGATCTAAAGTTTTCTTTTTGAATGATGCCAAATCGCTTTTAATTGATTTTGCAAAATTTTCATGATCTTGTTCTAATACCTTTTTAGACTGTTCAATTAATTTTTTGATTTCTTCTTTTGCCATTATTTTCTACTTTCCATCTTTGCCTTCACTTTTTTTAACTTTGCGAATTCTTCTCTTTCTCTTTCCTCAAGAGTTGCAAGAATAAATCGAATTTTTTGCTGATATTGTGGAATAATTACATTTTCTAATGCATTTAGTAATTTTTGTGTTTTTTCAAGTGCTTTTGCAAGACTGAAAATCGAATTTTCATATTCTGCAGCTTTACAAATTTTTGGAAGAAGTTCTTTGATTTGCTTTGCTGCTCTGTCAATTGATGAGTTGGTATCTGCAAAACCATAAGGCATTGATTTAGTATCTTTTTCTCTTACAGTAAGGGCAGGAATTTTTACATCTACAACTCTCCTTGTATGAACGTCAACTTCCATTACTGGTGGGGTAGATTCTGCAACAGAGTCAACAGTACTGGTTCCTAATGCCAAATATGCCTCATTAACGGATTTGTAAATATCTTGCAAGGGTTCCCATATTCCACCTCTAGCTTTTGAGGCTTCTTCAATCATTTCTTCAATATTTTTTAAAAGAACTTTACGTTTATCATCTAAAATTTTCTGAACCATTTTAGCAACTTGGCTTGATTTTTTATATTTTAGAAGTTCGATTTTTGTTGCAGCTACATTTTGTCCAAAAGACATGCTGCTAGTTTTCCTGATAGTATTGGTCTATGTATTTGTCTTTAATCTTAGTAATCTCATTCTTTGGAAGTTTTGAAACAATCTTCCATAATAAAGTAAGAGTCTCTTCAATGGTTCTATTTTCGTCAGTTGCTTGAGAAAGAAATTCTTTTTCAAACACATCACCAACATCCATGTATTTCAAGTCAATTTCAGTTAAACCTGCTTTACCAACAATTCCTGCCAATGCTCTTACTTCTTGAGCCCTAGAATATGCATCATACACTTGGTTAGATACTTCACCGTGATCTGCTCTTGTACTTCCTTCTCCAATTCCATCTTTCATTAATCTGCTAAGACTCATCAAAATATTGATTGGTGGATAAACACCTTGTCTGAACAAATCTCTTCCAAGGACAACTTGACCCTCTGTGATGTATCCAGTAAGATCAGGAATTGGATGAGTAATATCATCAGATGGCATTGATAAGATTGGAACTTGGGTAACACTACCTTTTCTTCCGTTTAATTTTCCTGCTCTTTCATAAATTGTTGAAAGATCTGTGTAAAGATAACCAGGGTAACCTTTTCTTCCTGGTACTTCTTCTCTTGCTGCACTAATTTCTCTTAATGCCTCTGCATAGTTTGTCATATCAGTTAGAATTACAAGAACATGCATTCCAAGATCAAATGCCAAATATTCTGCAACAGTTAATGCTACACGTGGAGTGATAATTCTTTCAATTGCAGGATCGTCTGCAGTGTTAAGAAATAGAACACTTCGTTTTAGTGCACCTGATTCTTCTAAACTTCTTCTGAAATATTCTGCTTCACTGTATTGCACACCAATTGCTGCAAAGACTACTGCAAAATCATCTTTAGTACCAACAACACTTGCTTGTCTTGCAATTTGTGCTGCAAGAATGTTATGAGACATACCTGAGCCAGAAAATATTGGTAATTTTTGTCCTCTAACAAGTGTAATCATTCCATCAATTACAGAAACACCAGTTTGAATGAAGTCTTTAGGATATTCACGTTGTTCTGGATTCATTGGCTCTCCGTTAATATCGATAAATTTATCAGCAATTGGATCTGGTAGTCCGTCTTTTGGTCTACCTAATCCATCAAATACTCTACCAAGTACTTCTTTTGATACTGGCATTTCCATGAGTTTACCGACAAATTTTGCACTGGTACCAGAAATTGATAATCCAGTAGTTCCCTCAAATACCTGAACAATAGCTTTACCGTTTCCAACTTCAAGAACTTTACCTAATCTTCTTTCTCCATCTGTGGTTTCAACTTCAACTAGTTCATCAAATGCTGCATTTTCTACATCATCAACAACTACAAGTGGTCCTTTGATTTCTGCAATCTTACTGTATTGAACTCCGCCTTTAGCTGTCAATTTGAAACTTTCACTCCTGTGATAGATTTGAATTGTTCCTTCATATCAATGTCTAATTGATCTAGTTTTGCCATTTCATTATCTTTGATATCCATTCTTGCTTTAAGCAATGTAGACACAATAGCCAATGCACGGATATCTGCTAATGATGCACCTTCTTTTAGTGCTTGTTGACCTCGTCTGTAGAATTCAACTAGTAATTTTAATAATTTGTATTGTTTTTGTGGGCTGCAATAGGTATCAACATCATCAAATGAGTTTTGTTGTAAATGACCAATCTTTACCATTCTTGCAACTTCCAAAATTAGTTTTTCTTCATCAGGTAATGCTTCTGGACCTAATAGTCTGACAATTTCTTTTAGTGTGTCTTCTCTTTGTAAAACACCATATGCTTCACTTCTAAGAGATAACCAATCACTATTGATATTTTCAGTCCACCATTTTGCAATATCACCAAGATAACCAGAATAGCTGTTCATCCAGTTAATTGAAGGGTAATGTCGAGAGTAAGCAAGTTTTGCATCCAATGCCCAGAATGTTTTGATAAATCTCATTGTGTGAGTTGTAACTGGTTCTGTAAAGTCTCCACCTGATGGTGAAACAGCGCCTACTAATGTAACTGAACCATCACGGTCAGGACTGCCAATGGCTTTAACACGACCTGCTCTTTCATAAAATTCTGCTAATCTTGATGCCAAATATGATGGATAACCTTCTTCTGCAGGCATCTCTTCTAATCTTCCACTCATTTCTCTGAGTGATTCTGCCCATCTACTTGTAGAGTCTGCTACAAGTACAACATCATAGCCCATATCTCTATAATATTCAGCAATTGTTACACCAGTGTAGATACTTGCTTCTCTTGCAGCTACTGGCATATTACTTGTATTTGCAACCAAAACTGTTCTATCCATAAGTGGTTTGCCACTACGTGGATCTTTAAGATGTGGAAATTCAACAAGTACTTCTGTCATTTCATTTCCTCTTTCACCACATCCAATGTAGACTACAACTTGAGAATCAGCCCATTTTGCAATTTGGTGTAGTGTGACTGTTTTTCCAGTTCCAAATGCACCTGGAATAGAACCAGTACCACCTTTTGCAATTGGGAAAAATGTGTCAATAACACGTTGTCCAGTAAGGAGCGGAACTGTTGGATCATATCTAGTATGATATGGACGAGGTTTTCTAACAGGCCATCTATGATACATTTTGAGAGGAATTTTTTGTCCATCTTTTTCACTTGTACATAATACGGTTTCTAAATCATAATCTCCTTCGCTTACAACATTTGAAATCTTTCCACCAGGATGATCTGGTGGGACTAAGATAGAATTTGTAATTAGATCAGTTTCTTGTACAGTTCCAAGAACATTTCCTGCAGCAATAACATCACCATTACTAACAGATGGTACAAAATGATATTTTTTTACCATGTCTACGGGAGTAGTTGTAATACCTCTTCCAATAAATGAGCCAGAAACTTTGGATAATTCTTTTAATGGTCTTTGAATTCCGTCATAAATTTGTCCAATAATACCTGGACCCAATAAAACGCTAAGTGGGTTTCCAGTACCTACGACAGGCTCTCCTGGTTTTAATCCACTTGTAGATTCATAAACTTGAATAAATGCAACGTCGCCTGTTAAACGAATTACTTCGCCAACTAATTTTGAGTTACCAACAACAACAGTCTCATACATTTTTGCATCAGACATTCCATCAGCTTTAACTGCTGGACCGCTTACCCAAACAATTCTTCCTTGTGCTGCCATACTAATTACCTACTCCGAATTTTGTGGCAATTTCTTTCCTTATTAAAGGCTTCAGACGTTGAATTCTTGCATCAAGTGTATTGTCAAATTTCATTGCACCTGCTTTGGATTTTACTACAACACCTCCAATACAAGTAATTGTTTCAGAAGACAATTCTGCACCAGAAAATTGTGACAAAACAGATTGTACCACATCTTTATCTTTAGAATTTGTATAAATTACAACTTTTGTGGTACCTAAAATTTTAGTTGATTCATCTAATAGAGTCTTTATTAATTTAGAATAATCGCCGCTACGTTCCATATTTGAAATTTGTTCAATTGCTTTTGTAAATACGTCATCAACTGCTTTTTCTAATACCAAAAGTGCACTATTTCGGGCACCTATGTCTGAACTTCCAACAAGTTGTTTTTCAATCTTGTCTGCCTCTTTTTTACCATCTGAGATGATTTTATCATATTCTTGCTCTAATTTAGGAATAGAATCATCAAGAACTTGGTTGGATTCAGTTAAAGCAGAATGAAGATTGGATAGTATGGTTTTTTCAGTTTGAGTAAGAATTTTGTCAATTGTTTGTTCTAACGCCGAATTAGATCCCAATGTGACGAATTAATTCATAATGGATTTTAATGTTTGGGAAAAAAGGCTATTTTGGAAAGATATTAAACTAAATAAAATTACACAGGATTGTCTTGGGAACCGCAGATCTAAAACTAGGAAGTGTCATTTTGCCAAGAAGTGAATCTCCACAGGCAATTTCCAGATTAACTGAGTTTGAATGGTTTCATAAGATTGATTCTGCAAATGATCTTGTAACACCTGAAATCGATGATCTATTATTAGAGGCACAAAAAACATTCCAATCAATTGATGATGTAATCAAGGGTATGGGAATTCCTTTAACAGTAGGAATTATGGAGATACTCTTCAAAGGGACTGTAATTAAGAAAAAAATTATGAAATTAATGAAATTGAGGATATGATAAATGACTTGAGAAAATCTGCTCCTTCAATTATAGATAAACCTGCTAGCCTATTAGAGGAAGCTGCAAACACTAGAGTTTCTATTGAGGAATACAAATCTCTCAGAGATACTTTAGAAGTAATTAGAAAAATGCAGATTGATCTTACAGGATTTGGATTAATGAGGTATTTTTTTACAAATCTTTTTGTTATTGATTCTGCAGATTATGAAGAGATTAATCGCTCCCTTGAAGGAATTACCATTTACAAATATGATTTAGAGAATAAAGAAAAATCTGCTCTTTTAATAATTTCTAATGTAGAAGAATCTGACAAAGTTTTAAAAATTTTAAGAAGTTTCAATTCTAATACTTTTAAAATTCCTGAAGGGTTTCCACAAATTCCTAGTGAAGCATATGCATTAGCCGAATCCAAAATAAAAGAACTGACAGCAAAACAAGTTTCAATATCTAAAGAAATTGCAGGGTTAAAGAAAAAAATTCGTCAAGATATTCTTGTTATTCATGAAAAGGCTCTAGTTGCAAAAGATGTACTTGAGATGTTAAGAAAACCTGGAGGAACTAAAAATTTTGCAGTGATTCAAGGATACATTCCAAAGAAAATGGAAGAGAAATTCAAAGATTCTACAAAACAATGGATGTCAGTAGTTGAGGATGTATCAGATCCAAAACTAATTGACGAGTCGCCAACATTATTTGATAATAAAAAATTTGTAAGAACATTTGAAGTAATTACAAAAAGTCAAGGTATTCCTAAGAAAGGAGAACCAGATCCAACTCCAATGATTGCATTGATGTGGCCAATTTTTTACGGTCTGATGTTTGCAGATATGGGTCACGGATTATTACTAATGGGGTTAGGTCTATTATTCAAAGTAAAAGGACAGGGAGACCTTTCAAGATGGGGAATGTTAATTGCAATTTCCGGTGCATCAGCTGCGATTGCAGGTGTCGGTACAGGAGAAATGTTCGGATATCATATTTCACATATGGGACCATTTGAAGGAATCCTAGAAGAAGGTGGCGCTCTACATTCCGTAAGTTGGATTGTAGGAATACTGAGTGTTGCAGAACTTACATTTGATCAAGTCATTAATATTTTGAAAGTTTCATTATTCATTGGAGTTATCCATCTCGTTTGGGCAATGGTATTGCGTGTCAGAAGATTAGCACAAGAAGGACACAAACTTGTAATGTTTACAGAGGCAATTCCAAATATCACACTTTATGGTGGAATTGTTGTAATTATGATGTGTGCGATTGGTTCACAATACGATGTGATGAACATGTATTCTAAAGTACATACAGAAGCAGTTCCTTGGGTAACTGTATTTCTAGGTGATTGGGCACAAGTTTGGATAATTACAAGAATTTCGGTAATAATTGTAATTGCATCAATGGTATTGATGATGGTCGGCGGAATTTTACATGCAAAGAAACATCCAGAAGATGGTGGAGATCCTGCAAGTGTTCTAATGGAAGTATTACTAGGAAAGACTGTAGAAAGTTTAGCTCATACAATTAGTTATGCTCGACTTGGAATCATGTTACTTGTACATGCAGCATTATTAATGACTGTAAACAATGCATTTGTTTCCTTAGGTGGAGCTGCATCAGGTGGAGCTATGGCAATGATTATTGGTGGTAACTTGGGAATCATGATGATTGAGGGATTGATTGTCTATATTCAGTCACTCAGATTGCATTTGTACGAATTCTTTACAAAATGGTATGTTGGAGGTTCTCAGCCATTTAGACAAATTAGACCAGAATTAATCTATAATCAATTCATTTGGAAAAGAAAATAATTCATGTTTTAGTTTCAACTCCGGAAACCAGATACCATTTTGGGGAATAAGATGGGTACAAATAGGCACAAAAATAAAATTTTATTTCAATTCTAGAATGTAGTTAAATAAATTTAATTTTCGTTAGATTCTTTATCTTCTGTTTCTATACATTAACTTTTTTAAAGTTTTTATTTTTTCGTTTATTAATTAGAAGTAATATTGGCACAGTAAGAATTACAGATAAAATAAAAAAGGATATTCCAATTGATGCGTAATCATTTACAAATAATTTTGTATCAAACCAAGCCTTTGGTAGAATTGTAAAAAAATCTCCAATTGAAAAATCTTCAATTGTTCCAATTGCTAAACTGTATTTTCCGCTTTGATTATTTTCATCTGTAACTACAACAAAATATTCGCCATCGAGAATAATCTCTGTTCTAATTTCTTGTCTTTCCCAATAAGATACCTGACCAAATGGTTCATAAAATTCTCTGCCAGGAAATTCTCCTTTGTATAAAAATTTCTCAGTACCAAATTGGGTTACAAATGGAACATCATCATTTTCAAAAATTCCTTTTCCAACAAGAACTAGTGTTGGAGAATAGTATTCTAGTCCATTAATTTTAGGCACAACAATACTTGCATAAAATGAATCACCATGTTTTGCATTAAAAGAATAATATTTTGTCTCATTTGCACCTAAATCTTCGTAAATTGCCCATGAAATCTTGTGATCAGGAATTTTCAATGCAGATTCAAAATCTCTATGTGTGTCATCATGACTGATCAGCTTGTGCCCATATGCAGGACTAGCTAAGACAATGCCAAGTAAAAAAAGTACAAGTGCAATTTTTTTCACATTCATTATTTTTGAAATTAGTATTTTAATTCAGTTTAAAATTTTTCAAATTAGCACTAGATGATCTTGAATGCACTCAAATCCTAAAATAACATTGAAATTGGTATTTCCTGAAAAAGTTGAAGGTTTTAAAGAAAATAGATGAATTATGTAAAAATGAAACTTTTATTTTTCAACAGGCAATTCTAATTTATTTCCCCATTCTCCCCATGAGCCTAGATAAACACGAACATTTTTGAATCCAAGTTTTTTCAAAGCCAAAAAGGTATTAGCCGCTCTATATGCTCCCTGACAATAAGTAACAATTTCAGAGTCTTTTGGGAAATCATACATTTTGGATAGTTCATCATTGTTTTTGAAAGTACCATCTTCTTTGATATTTTGATTCCAATCAATATTGATTGAATTTGGAATATGCCCAGATTGTGCTGCTCGAATGACACTTCCATCATATTCTCCTGATGAACGAACATCAATAATTTTCACATTATCCAGATTTTCTCTAATATATTCAAATCCAGAAATAATCTCTGGATTAATTTTACCAGAAAACAAAGATGGTTTGAAACCATTTAATTTTGTTTCAATTGGTAGATTTTCTTTTTTCCATTTAGTAAATCCACCATCTAACATAGAAACATTTTGATGAGAAAAATAGTGTAGCATCCAAACACCTCTTGCTGCAAGCATTCCAGAAACAGAATCATAAAAGATTACTTTTTTTTCCGGTGTAACTCCAAGAAATGAAAGGAGATTTTTTGATTGATTGTTAAAATTTTCAATCCCTTGTTTTGTTGTATCAATCCAATGAAATGCAAAAAGATCCAAGTTCACAGCTCCTGGAATATGACCTTCAGAATATTCTTTGAAGGAACGAGTGTCAGCTATTATGATATTAGGATCATTTAGTATCGAGTTAAGTTCTGTTGAAGTGATTAACATGTTTTGGATAAAATGATCAAATCTAAATTGATTTGGATTAAATAATAAAAAGAAAAGAAAAGGATTTTTCCTTATTCGTTAACGTACGCTCTTTCTCCGTGCTGAGCCAAATCAAGACCAATCTCCTCTTCTTTAGGAGTTACTCTGATTCCGCCAGGCCATACGGCATCCATTATTTTGAGGATTACAATTGTAACACCAAATGCATAGCCTACTGAAATGGCTGCACCTATGATGCTGATTGCTTGCTGTTCCATTCCTTCTGGAGTACCAGTCCATGCACCAATACCGTCACCGGTATCCCAAATGTGTGGACTAGCTAATGTACCAGTCAAAATAGCACCTGTAAGACCACCCATTCCGTGTACTCCCCATACATCTAATGCGTCGTCCCATTTGCGTGCGTTCTTAAAAGATACACATGCATAACAGATGGTTCCAGCTGCAATACCAATTATAATTGAAGCCATCGGACCTACCCAACCTGAAGCTGGGGTGATTGCGACCAATCCTGCTACTGCACCCGATGCAGCTCCTACAATACTTGGTTTTCCTGTATGTGCCCATGACATCAAGACCCAAGTAATAGCAGCCATACCTGTTGCAGTATTTGTAACAGTCCATGCGCTTACAGTAATGCCGTCTACCATTACTTCGCTTCCTGCGTTAAAACCAAACCATCCAAACCAGAGTATTCCTGCTCCGAGGACTACCATTGGAATGTTGTGTGGTTCCATAGGTACCTTACCATATCCAAGTCTTCTGCCAAGGATTAAGGCACCTGCTAATGCAGAGAATCCAGAAGTAATGTGTACTACAGTACCACCAGCAAAGTCTAATGCAAACGACGGAGACAGATCAGGATTAAGATCTATTGCGCCTCCTCCGATGTAACCACCGCCCCAAACCCAGTGTGCAACTGGATCATAAACGAAGGTAGCCCATAGGAGTATGAATATAATCAATGCGCTGAACTTAATTCTGTCAATTAATCCACCAATGATTAGAATCGGTGTAATAATTGCGAATGTTGCTTGGAACATTGCGAATAATTGGTGAGGTACAGTATTTGGCCAACCTTGACCACAAACATCGCCTTCTACCATCGCATTCATCTGGTAAGCTGCTGACCATGTGTCTGCACATGGACCAGGTTCACCTAATGGTGCAAAGTGAGAGACGTCGTTGAAGCCAACATATTGAAGTGAGCCCATGTACATGTTTGCATCACTATCAATTGGACCAAATGCTAGAGAGTATCCCCATAGAACCCATTGTACTGACATTAGACCCATAACGATTAAGGTCATACCAAGTACGTTGACGACGTTCTTTGATCTGGCTAATCCACCATAAAAGAAACCTACGCCGGGTGACATGAAGAGTACTAATGAAGTAGCAGTCAACATCCATGCCATATCACCTGTGTCAACTTTACAGGGTAGCATGTTGCCTTCGCCATCATCATACCAACATTCGTTAGGATTACCAGTGTAAATCCCACTAGTTCCTTTAACGTATCCGTCCATACCATCATTAACGCTTTGTGCAAATGCCTGAGACATTGCACCAGCTGCTGTAATGGCTACTGAGACCACAAGTAATAGAGCATACTTGCGATTCCTAGAATTCATTAAATTAATCGAAATTGGAAATTATTTAAGCATTGAAGATGCAATAATACGCAAAAATGTAAATTATTATATTTTAGTATATTCTGATAATATCATAGAAAATGAAAATTATGTCATGTGGTGATTAAATGAAGATAAAATCAGGCACACAGTTATCGATATTTGACACATTTAAGACAAAAGAAATGGAATTAACTGGAGAGGCAAACAGACAAAGATCAATTATTGCAATATTAGCAAATAATTCCAACCCAGCTGAAAGAACAAGAACAGGAATTTCTCAGAAAATCGCAAAGAAACAAGAAATTGCTTGGAAGAATATCTATTCTGGAATTTTTAGAGATCTAGATGAAATTTTGATTCCTTTGGAAATTGCCAAAGAGGACGGAAGACTACCTATGAGACGTGGACCAAAGGCACTTCAAGAAAAGGGGATTCCATATTACCACTTGACAAAAAAAGGAATTCTAGTGGCATTATCCATTAGTGAAGTTAAAAATAAAGAACAATTATTGGAAAAATTTTTTTCGGAAGCAGATTCTAAAGAAAAAGAATATGAAAAGACAATTAGAAATTTATCAGAAAATATTCCCAATTTTACATATTCGATTTTTCAAAAATATGTAAAGGCGTTTTGTGATAATAAAATTAAAAATTTACTCCCATTTGATCTCTCAAAACTCAAGGATATTTCCGATGAATCGTTAGTTATTCAAAAGGAGATTTTAGAAGCCTTTTTGAAACTATCAAAACAAGATAAAGATGAAGCCATCAAATTCCTTAATGAAATTACTTAAAACGGCATATTTATGAGAAGAAAATCGCCAAACATTAAAATCGGTTATCCATTGAGACTTACCTAAATGGGTGGCGCAAAAAATGTCTATGCCTCTGTAAAATCATACAGTAAGCGAGGTAAATTATTAAAAAAAGCTGATTTTCAAACCCTAGCAGAATCAAGGGATCTTGATGAATTAATGACTAGGATAAAAAATACCGTTTATGGCGACTCAGTTGCAGAAGTAGAAAAACCATATACCTCACAGGGTATTGAATCTGCTTTAAGAAGTCACCTAGCAGATACACATTATTCCATTGCAAAAACATCAGGTAATTCTGGTGTTTTAGATGCATATTATATGAAATTCATTGTTTCTAATTTAAAATCAATTTTAAAAGGAAAAGCTTTAGGAAAATCTCAAGAAGAAATTGAGACTCATGTTAATCTTCATGCTGAAGAACTAATCAAACAGAGAGATATTGTCATAAAAGCATTAGTTGCAAAAGATCTTGAAGAAGCAGTTGCAAGCTTGAATTCAGTTCATTTTGGTGATGAAATTGCAAAGGCTGCAGCATTATACAATGAGAAAAAAAATATACAGATTTTCGACACATATTTTGATAAAATTTTAATTCAACATTTAGCTGGTGCAATGAAAAATTATACTGATAAAGACGCCACTAAAGTAGTTGGAATGGATATTGACTTTTACAATATTTTGAGTGTGATTAGAGGTAAGTTCTGGGGATTGCAAGAAGAGCAGATTCAAGACTTGATTGTTTCACAAACTCCAACTGCTAAAGAATTGTTAGGAAGAATGATCTCTGCTGCAACAACAAGAGATGCATTTAATGAATTATCGAATACAAAATACAAAAGCCTGGTTCCTCAAACAGAAAAAGAATTAGATGCAATTGCTGAATTTGAAAGAGCTTTTGAAAAGGCAATTTATCAAACAGCGTTAAGATCTTTTACGAAAATGTTTAGTTTTGCTACAATAGTAGGAATTACAAAATTAACCACATTTGAAGTTAGAAATTTGGCAGCCATAGCATTTGCAGTTGAACAAAAAATACCCACTGAAGTAACAATGTCAAAATTAATTCTTGAAGAAGAATAATTGAAAAAATGATAAGATTTCCAAAGAAAAAAACTGAAATTACTACTGAGGTAATAACCAATACCATCTGGGTTAGCTCATTTTTGGCTATGATTTTGTCATTACCACCATTAGGATTATTTCTTGGAATCTATTTTTTAACAGGGGATATCATAGTGGGAGCAGTCATCGGTTTTGGAGTTCATTTTCTAACATTAGCATTTTCAAGTAAAATTTCAAAATTTTTGACAAATATTATGAGTTAATCTATAAGGGCGGATTAGATAAAGTGAATTAGTATGATGGGCGATAGAGATTTTCGAAGTATGGTAAAAAATGCAGTGGATACTATTGGAAGAGAATTAGAAGTTGAAATTGATGCAAAGAACATAAAAACAATCCATCTAAAAGAAGTAGTTCAGTGTCTTAGACGCTCATATTATGATAGGATTGATCCTAAAGAAGTCGAAAGAAGAGGTTTTAATGATCTACTTTCAGGATTACTTCGAAAATTACATTATGGAAGTGACCCAAAAGAATTTTCAATTGATGAAATAAAATTAAGAGGTCAGGCAGATATGATTGTAGATGATTCTATTGTTTTGTTCAGACCTTCTAAAACAGTTATAGAAGCACCTGTTGCAAACGATCTGCTTTACCTTAATGCATGTATGTGGATTTATGATAAAACAGATGGAATTATTGTTTACATTACTGGAGATAGAGAAGAAATCATGTTTTCATTAACACGTGACAAAAAAATGTTTGAAGAGATCATTAGAAGAGTTAGAGTTCTAAATGATCTGCTCAAAGAACAAAAAACACCAATTTTAGAACCATCTAATGATTGTGCAGAATGTCAATATTATCAAAGATGTTTCACTACAAAGAAAAACACTAAACAAGTTTCATTAGCCGAAATGATAGGTTTAGGTAAAGACTAGTAAGATAAATGAAAAATATTGTAAAGGGGTTTTAATCTCTTTGATTAATCGAGTGGTTCTGGATGTCCTTTACCACGAAGAGCAAAACAAACAACTGCTAGTGCAATTGCTACTCCCACTGCTGAGCCAAATGCGGCTAATCCTGCTTCTGCCATTTGATAAAAAATCATTTTAGGGGCTTTTATAATTTTGCCAATATTTTTTATCTAAAAACAAATTATCATAATTTTTAATTTTTATGATACTATAATATATTTTATAAAAATTTTAACTATTTTTTCAAATCAAAATGAATTTGATTTTCTTGTCCACTAGTCATTGAGCTTAAATTAAAATAAATGTCTCCACTAACTCGCCATTTTGCAGTGTTATTTTCTAGCACTGCCCACAATTCTGGAGTGTTACCAGTATTTTGTAAAACTTTTTTATCTTTTAGAGTGATTGTGCTATCGCCAAGTAGAGTATAGTAATTTGAGCCAAACTCGACCATACCTTCAGGTCTACTACCAATCTGTCCACCTGATATTTGACTGTCATTAGAGAATCCTGTTTCAAATAGCTGGTAATCCATTACTTGAATTATTATAGAACTAGGATTAGGATTACTGATTTTAAATGAGGTCTCAATTATTGCAGATCTTTTTGTTATATCAAGAATTGAAACATCATTGAGTTCAATAGATATTGGTAAAATTTTCTGAGATTCATGTGATGTTATTTGATTGTCATTTTTTTGAGTAGAGCTAATAAAAGATGAACCTGATAAGAGAATCCCACCAAGAGCTGCAGCTAACGCAATAATTGCAACAATTACAAAGATTTTTGGATTCATGAAATTAAGATATATTTAGATGTCTTAAATGTTGAGATAGTTATTATAATATTAAAGAATAAAATGAAATATGCAGTATTTTCAAGCAGTGCAAGAAGGAAAGCAAAGAGCAGGTAAATCACAAATGAAGATGTTTGAAGTTGCAGGTTTTGGAATGCTGACATTAACTACAAAGAAAATAGATGGTAAGTTTTTTCCAGTTGGAGAAGAGGATTTTGTTGCAGTAATTAATTCGCCTGATGGATATGTTGCAATTCTGGCAGATAAAGACGGATTTACAAAAGCTCAATCAAAAGCACTAGAAAAAAATGAAGCATTATCAATTTACAAAAAATTAAGAGAATCAGGCATTCCAGAATATCCAGAAAATGAGATTCAAATTTGGTCAGAACGACGTCCAACAGTACAAAACGAAGTTTCTGAATAACTATTTTGAAGAAAGAACTATTTCAGTTCCCACATCTGCGCCTTTAATTGCTTTTTCAAGAATTTTGATATCAGCCTTGATTATTCGTGTTTTTATTTTAGAGCGTTCAATAATTTTTAGAGCAACAATATCCATCAAATCGTAGCCTCCAGCAATAGAATCTTCATGAACAAGCATATTTTTCAGATTTTTAAGTTCAATTCGTTTGAATTTTTTTGCATTTTTGAATTTGTTTGGATCCATGTCATATACCCCATCAACATCAGTAGCATTAAGAAATTGTTCTGCGTTTATTTTTTCAGCTATAAGAGCTGCAGTTCCATTGGTACTTTGTCCTGGATGTAAACCACCTGCAACTACAATCAAACCATCATCTACTGCATGTCTTACTTCTTGCAAAGTTGTTGGAGGATGTGAATATGCTTTATTTTTTAAAGCATAAATCAATAGTTTTGCATTTAATCTAGAGATCTCTATTCCGAGTTCATCTAGTGTAGATTCATCAGCTCCGGATGATCTTGCATGATTAATGTAATGTCGAGCAATGTTTCCACCACCTGCAATAACTATTGGTTGACATATCTTACTAATTTTGACTAGGAATGAAGCATAGTCTTTTAACATTTTAGTATTATCCATTCCAAAAATTCGCCCTGAAAGTTTGATGACAATTCGTTTTTTCATTACTTTAATCCACCAAGGATTGATTTTGCGGCAATTTCAACTTTTTTTCTATTCTTTTGATGTGTGTATATTCTTAGAATATTCATAAATCCAGATATTGCTGAAACTACTGGAATTTGGGATATAGGCATCTCTTGAGCAGTTGATTTACCATTTTCATTTGTAATCAATATGATGTGTTTTGATTCATTTTTAGATGGTGCAAGTGGAATTGATGGTGTAACTGAACTATCTACAAATATCTCACTTTCATCAATTTTTGATTTTTTTGATATTGATGATCTTAATTCGTTAGTTTTGGTTTTTCCCAAATTTGTCCTACTGGTTAAAATTCGTTCAAATACACATTTTAACAATTTTCTATTTTGGTAATCTTCAGCAAATTGTTTGGCACGTTTTAATTTAGATGATTTTGATGAGATCAGTGTTGATAATACGTATTCATCTGTAAGTTTTACGTATTCATGAATGTTAAAAGAGGTAAAACCAAATTCGTCAGAAGATAAGCGTAATGCTTCTAAAAGCATTACTTCTGCAGCTCTTACTGTTTTATGAAAATATACAGCTTTAAACATTTGATAACGTGAATGCATCATAGATTCAAAAGAATATAATGCAGATTTTTCTAAAGCAAGTTTTTTCTTGTGCACATCTAAAGACTGAGTTATTCTTTTATGATCAATTTGTGCATGTTCAGCACCAGTAAAATATCCATCTCGTAACAAATAATCCATCATGTCTGCACTCAATGCTCCTGAAATAATTTCATTCATGTACTGTAATTTTGAATCACCAAAAGCAATTTTTGTGATAAGTTTTTTGTCATAACCGCTTTTTGATAAACTATCTCCAATTTCGGATTTTAAAATAATTTCTTTACCAAAATCTTCATGTGAAAACTTTTTTTGTTGTATTACCTCTTCAAAAAGATGTGAAAAAGGTCCATGACCAATATCATGTAACAATCCTGCAAGTCTTAAAATTTCAATATCATCTGATTTTATAATTCCTTTCTCGTTTAATGCTTGACCTGCTTGACTTGCAATATGCATAACACCCAAAGAATGTTCAAATCTAGTATGCTGTGCAGCAGGATAAGTTAAATGAGCACCAGACAGTTGACGAATTCGTCTCAGTCTTTGAAATATTGGTGTATCAATAATATTTAGTTCATGATCATACACACGAATAAAATCATGAATAGGATCAACTATATCTAAATAATTTTTTTTCATATTCCTATTTTCTTTGTAAATGCTTGCAAAATATTTTTATGAACTTCTTGTTTTGGTTTTGATGCATCTATAATTTTCCAATTTTCTTTCTTTGCAATTTTTCTATAAATTTTTGATATGTTTCTAAGAAATTCTTCATTTTTTTCAAATTTATCTCTATTAGTTTTTTTTCTACGAAATGATTCTGTTTGAGATACATCTAATAAAATTACCAGATCCGCTTTAGGGAGCCCTGAATCTAAATTTTCTAACCATTTACGATTCATGCCATTTGCCAAACCATAGATTAGATTAGATTGGTAGTATCGATTCATGATTAAAACAGAGTTTTTTGATTGAGCATTTAGAATGTCATTTAATTTCTCCCATCTATTTGCAGCTAAGAGACAATGAATCACTTGGGGTGGAAATTTTCTTTTACCATTTAGATATTTTGATATTTCTTTTCCTATAGGGGTCTTATAATCAGGAAAGCTGAAAGTCGTAGTTTTGATTTTTCTTTGTTTTAATGCTTTTGCCAATAATGCAGTTTGAGTTTTCTTTCCTGCTTGATCTCCTCCTTCAATTACAATTATCATAAGTTACAAAATCAGAGAAATTAATTGATTAAAAATCTATCAAGAAAATAATGTAATTTTGTTATGATTTACGCACAAAATTATAGTTTAGAAATGAAATAAATAAAAATAAAAATTTTCTAAATTTGTTTATATCTAAAATGTTGTTGATAAATAATTTATTTTAAATTGATTGTTGAAATACTACAAAGTCAACTTTTTACGCACAAAACTCAGATCTCTTCAATTATATGGAATAAAAAACAAAGAGGAGTTCATAATAGATATGAAAGAAGATGTATGTGATTTTTGCAAAGGAGTAGGCTCAATTTCATCAAATAGCTGCGTATACTGTAACGGTACAGGAGAATGGAATCAAGCTGCTCAGGCTTATGTGAAGAACCATATTTGTCAATGTATTGTTTTAGATAGAAAATTTTGTCCGGTATGCAATAAAGCATGTCATCATGATACTTCATTAAATCCAAAACAAAAGATGGATCCTGGATACGGAGGTATGTCAGTGCCAGAAATATCAGCATAATTCATCAAAAAAAAATTTGAAAATTGACCAAAGTTTATAACTAAAAATTAAGAATATATTTCAAAATGGGACTTGTTAAATCATTAGCAAAAGAAATGATAAAAGAAATTGGGAATAAATCTAGAGAATTTTATGAGTTTGTTTTGCCACCAGTAGATATACACTTAGAAAATGATAAATTAATTGTATTAATTGACATTCCTGGTTTTACAAAAAAAGATATTAAATTATCACTAGATGGAAATATTCTTTCAATTCAAGCATGTAAAGAAATTTCAGATGAAAAAAATCACAATATGATATGCAATCAAAGACCAAACATCATAGATAAAAAAATGAAATTACCAGTTGAGATAGATGATGGGGGGGAAGTTAGTTCTGCAAAATATGTAGATGGAGTATTAACAGTTACAATTCCAGTTAAAAAACATGGAAAAGACATCTCAATTGAATAATTAGTGATTTCTAAAGATTACAGATATACTCATTATTACCAAGGAACCCAACATTCCAAGAATTCCCATATCTTCATTTGATGTATACAATACAGAAGAACCTAAAAAAATAGCGGAAGAAAGAATGCTCCCAGAGAGTAAAACATTTGATTTTGGTTTGGTGTTAAGCTGTATTGATCTGTTTTCATCAATGAGTTTTTTTAGTTCAGGAGCTATTGATATTGTAGCATCAATTGATTTTGCAAATCTTTGAAATGAATATTTTAATTCTTCAATGTATGCGTCCTTAATCAAATGTTCTTCTTCTAAGACTTCTTTTAATACTTTAACAAATTTAAAATCAACTTTATGAGTTTTGTAAATTCCTTCAATTATTGATGCCATTCTCATGTATAACGCTAAATTCTTTGGAAGAACAAATGGAAATTTACTCATTGTTTTATTTGCTAGTTCCATTAAACTTTGAACTTCCATTTCATCAGGCTTTTTTCCATGCATGGCACCAACAGCTAATTCTATTCCTTTTTCAATTACTGAACGATTGAAATTTGGAGTCAGCATTCCCAGATCAGCCATTGCGTTAACTGTTCTAGGAGGATCTTTTTCAACCAGAGCAAGATACAGTCTAATCAATCTCATTCTAGTTTCATTATCTAATCGTCCAACCATTCCATAGTCATAAAGAATGAGTTTTCCATCGTCAGTCACTGATATGTTTCCAGGATGAGGATCCGCATGAAAAAGTGAATGACGTAGGAGCATAGTAAAAAATACCTTATGAACATCAATAACCAGTTTTTGTCTATCAATTCCTTTTTCATCAAGGGCGTCTACATTAGTAATTTTGATACCTGGAATGTATTCCATAGTAAGTACATTTTTTGAAGAATAGTCATCATATACTGAAGGAATTACCATGTTACTTTTGAGCATATCATGTTTTATTTTTTTGAGATTTGATGATTCTATAGTATAATCCATTTCTTCATGAATTGTTTCAATAAATTGAGAAAGCATTGCTCTTGCAGAAAAACGTAAGTTTGGATCCACAAATCTTAATGCGACTGGAAGAATTTTCTTTAATACTTTGAGATCTTCGTCAACAATTTTTTCAATTCCAGGTCTTTTTACTTTAACAACTATTTCTTGACCATGTATCCTTCCTCGATAAACTTGACCCAATGAAGCACCAGAAATAGGATTGGTGTCAATACTATCAAATGTTTCATTGATTGGGCCTATGTCATTTTCAATTATGGGTTTAACTTTATCAAATGAAGCTGATGGAACATTATCTTGTAGTTTAGAAAGTTCTTCCAAATATGGCTGTGGTAAAATATCAGCTCGAGATGAAAGCCACTGTCCTAATTTTATGTAAACAGGACCTAGTGATATGAAAGTGTTTAAAACTTTACGTGCATTTTTACGATATATTTCTAAATCATTATCTTTACCTTCTGTTTTTACCCATCTTCTTCTATCTTTTCTTAGTGCTAAAATTGAAGGGAGTAATTTGATAAATACCTGAATAGTTCTAGTCGTAGACATTTTATTCTAAATATTTTTTAATTTTTTTAGTTGTAACATATCCAACATAACCTGCAACAATTGAAGAAAGAACAGTTGTGGCTATAGTGGATTTATTTGATTTGCCATAATTTTGAAATATTTTTGAAATCTTTGAACCACCTAAAATCAAACATGTTAACCCTACAAGAACCTCTGGAGCATCATAAACTAAATGACCGATTGGATCTTTTCTAGGATCAACTTTATCAGTATGAACTAAAAATTTATCATCGTATTCTCTAATGTGTAAATTACCATACCGAAATTGTTTTTTTGCGCCATTTTTTTGTCCAAGTGCAGTTTCTTCTGCTCTTGTTAGCATAAATTCTCGAAGTTCTTTTGGAACTGCAATTTCATCTTTTGGCATAAACGCAAGATCCATTATTTGTTTATAATCTTAGTCATAATAAAAAATTAGTATCTTAGACTTGATTCTAATAATTTATTTTTTAGATTTTGACTCTTTTAATCGTTCAATGCCAAACAGGATAAAACTTGCAATAAATACAATCATCATTGAAATTCCAGTAACATAGGCATAATTGAATCCAATTCCAGGATGCACTGTTTGATGATAATTGTAAATCAAATATGTAACAGCAAGTAAGATTCCTCCAATAATTGTTAGTTTTTGATGAACTTTCAATAAATTTAGTTTCTAATTGTTTCTAATTTATAATATGATTATCATGCAGTAGAAACTTTAGATTTTTTACGCCTAAGAATCACATACATCACAATTGCTACAACTATAATTATTGGAATAATCATTAATTGTGAATTATTTCCAGAGTCAACCTTTGGTGGTTCTTTTAGAAATATTGTTGCATTATGTACTAGAAATATTTCATCTCTGATACTATCTTTGTATCTTACAGTAAGTTGAATGTTATGTTCTCCATATTGTGGTTTGCCATCAAATTCTAAGGGAATGTTAAATGGTACAGGTGAATCAGTTTCAATTTCATCAATGAATTGTGTTTGTTTTTTTATGTTAGAATTGTTTAATGGTTCAAGAGTTATAAAACCGAATAAAGCTTTTTCATTTCCTTCATTAATTATTTCACCCACAACCATTTGAGTGCCAGATAATTCAATTACATCAACACCGTAAACTGTAAGATCAATCATTCCTTTAATGTAGAAATCAACAATTTTCGAGACAGTTTGCAAGTCACCATGAGCATTATAGTATTTTATTGTTAACGGAATTCGTAAAGTATCTTGTTGAAGATTTTCTGGGACGTAAACAGTAGCAGTTAGATATTTAGATGATTTTGGATTAATGTTTCCAACATCCCAATTAGATTCTAAAATCACTACATTTTCGACATTAGTAGTTGATGTAGAAGTTGATGCAAGTTCTGTTTGAGTATTTGATGCTACAATATCAACACTAGAAAGAGGTGCAGTTCCATCATTTGAAATCTCAATTACTATGTTGTTTGTTTTCAAAGAAGTAAGAAATGGATCTAATGCTTTAACATTGATTATACTATCTCCTGTAACTTTAAAGTTAAAATCTGAAAAAGATGATCTAACTCCAGATTCTCGTAATCTTGAGTAATCAACTTTAACAGACCCAGCATATTGTTGGATTTTTGCATTTTTATCAATATTGACATAAAATGTAAGGTAGAAAGTGTTACCTGCCAATGAATTAGACTTTTCATTAGCGATTATTAGAGAACCTGACCCATCTGCTGAGGAAAATCCAAGAGGAAGTGATAGTTGGCCTTTGATTCCAGTAATGTCTTGGGTTCCTACATTTGCAAATACTACTGTAAACGGTACATTACTATCACCAGGATCAACTTCAATTTTTTCATTAATAGTTCCAAAATACGCATCAAGTTGTTTTATATCTCCAAAATCTCTTTCGAATGGAGATTTTCCAAAACCTCCAGATGTAATTTGAGCAAATGAATCGTGTACAATTAACGGAATAAGAAGTAGAAGCATCAATGAAAATAAAATTTTATGATTAATCATACTAAAACCTCCATCCTAGAAGGTTGATTTTCATCAAATGCTTTTCCATCTTTAATTGTAATTACTCTATCAACATCTCCAAAATGTTGTCTATCATGAGTAACAATAATGAATGTTTGATTCAAATTTTTTGCCATTGATTTCATTAAATCAACTATTGTTGCAGATGTGACAGAATCCAAATTACCAGTTGGCTCATCAGCTAAAACAATTGAAGGGTGATTTATGAGCCCTCTAGCAATTGCAACTCTTTGAGCTTGTCCTCCTGAAATTTTATTTGCTCTTTTGTTCATTTGATCTTCTATTCCAACTGCTTTTAGTAATTCTCTAGCATCTTTTTCTGCAGAATGATTGGTTCCTGCAATTTGTCTAGGTAATAATATATTTTCAAGTACAGTAAGATCGGTAAGAAGATTTGAAAATTGGAAAATAAATCCCAATTTTTTATTTCTAAATGTAGAAATTTTATCATCAGTTAGATTTGTTGTGTCTGTTCCATCAATGAAGACTTTACCTGTTGTTGGATGATCTAATAATCCGATCATGTTAAGAAGAGTAGATTTTCCTGAACCAGAACTACCTACAATCAATACAAATTCTCCTTTTTCAATTGAAAATGAAACATTATCTAACGCAATTACCTTGTTTTCATCAGATCCATAAATTTTACTTAAATTACTAACTTCAAGTACTCTAGACAGTTCTCATCGCCTCCACTGGTAACAATTTAGTTGCTCTATACGAGGGATATAACGAAGCAATAATCGCTAAAATAAAAGATAATACTGCAGTTTGAACAATTTTTTCCCAATTATAGCTTACTTCTAATGGGAGGCTATTATTGAAAGACATTTTTGTTTCCTTTGCATAAAATGTATATCCCAATCCTGCTGCAGTTCCAACTCCTGCACCAATTGCTCCAATAATCATTCCTTGAAAAATAAAAATTACCAAAATGTCTTTCCTTGTTGCACCTATTGATCTCATTATGCCTATTTCTCTTGTTTTACCATTAACTAACATCATTTGAATTGTAACAATAGCGAAAGCAGATGACATCATTCCAAAATATCCTATCATGTTAATCATTGCAATACCAGATCTAAATCCTGCTAATTGTTCTTCAGCAGATTCTTCTATTGTCTCTGCTACAAAATCATCATTTGGAAAAGCGGCTAAAAAGAAATTTTTAACATCAGTTGCTTTAGTAGGATCTTTTAGTTTTACCATAATGGAACTTGATTCACCGTGTCTATTCATCATATCACGTAAAGTGTCAATATGAACAACCACACTATAATCAAAACCTTGACCTCCAGGAGATTTTGCAATTCCAGTTACAACAAATCTCCTTATTTGATCTTGTCCATATCTATCAACAATTTTTAATTTTAAACTATCACCAACCTGAGCACCCCCAAGATCCCTTGCAACATTTGAACCTAGTACGATGGAATTTCTTGCATAAACATATTGTCCATCAGTAACAGTTTCACTAACTGTAGAAGTTCTAATATCTCTTAATGGATCAACACCTACAATAGGTATTCTAGTTTTTTCATGAAGTGTGCCAAATTTTGTCATGTTAATTGAAGTTGACGATGATAATCTTGGAGTGGCAGCTTCGACATATGGAATTCTTTCAAACCATTTAACTAAAGATTGATCTGATTTCGTGATAAAATTTTCTTCATCTGTAACGAGAACATTACCATTTCTATAATCAGAGATATCTCTCACTATCGCATCAAATAATCCTTGAAAAATTACAAAATTTACATGAATTACCAAAATTCCAATAGTTACAGCTAATACTGCTCCAATAAGACTCCCCTTTTTGTTAAATAGCATTCTTTTTGCTAGACGTAATTGGTATACCACAATAAGATTAAAAATAGTCTAATATTTAATGTATTTTATTAATAGTGCTAACATTATAGACAATTTTATATTTAATTATTAACTTCTAATCATTATGAGGATGGTTTAGGTGAGGAATTGGACAAATTAGATATTAAAATTTTAAGCAGACTTTTGAATAATTGCAGAGAATCAGATAGACAAATTGGAAAAGAGTTAGGGATTTCAGGTGGTGCAGTAAATGCACGAATTCAAAAAATGGAAAAAATAAAAATTATTGAAAAGTATACAGTAAAAGTTGAGCCACCAGTTTTGGGACTTGGTGTTCTGTATATAGTAGTTTCAGGACAAAATATTAAAGAGATTTTAGAACAGATTAGTTTAGTTGGAGAACCATTTTTAGTAGTACCATGTATCGGTGGAATCACAGTCTGTAGTATTGTAATAAAAGAAAATGCGCAGGAAAAAACATTACTAGCAAAAAAATTAATGAAAGATGTTAGAGTGTTGTCAATTTTTGAAGCAGAAAATCCAGGATTTAATTCTAATTTAACTAAAACAGATTTAGAAATTTTA
The DNA here is from genome assembly GCF_000241145.1 of Candidatus Nitrosarchaeum limnium BG20. NCBI lineage: Archaea > Thermoproteati > Nitrososphaerota > Nitrososphaeria > Nitrosopumilales > Nitrosopumilaceae > Nitrosarchaeum > Candidatus Nitrosarchaeum limnium. Next base: position 45,868 of record NZ_AHJG01000010.1, read on the forward strand.
GAACAGTTAATTAAAGAACCTAGACAAAAAATTGAGAAAATATCAAAAGATACAAAATTATCAACAAAAACAATAACTAGATGTATTGATAAATTACATGAAAATGAGGGAATTCAATTTACACTGGTTTATGATCCAACAAAAGTTGAAAAATATATTCCACATGCCATTCTTACATGGATTGATGGAGATATTAGAGAAACATTAAAAAAAATGAATAGGGAGTTTTCTGATTCTTTTATGCAAATACCATTTATAGCTAAAAATCAAATTGTATTATTCATGTATAGTAAAGACATATTTGAAATGGATGAGTTAACTCAAAGAGTAAGAAACATGGATAGTGTAAAGTCTGCAGATCTATTTATTCCAAAAAAAATATCTTTCCCATTAAATTGGTTAAAGAAAGCTATTGATAATGCTAAAAAATCCCCTACACTTCATCTTTCATATCAAACAAATTAATTAAGAGCAAGATTAAGAATACAACATGAAGAAAAAGATCTATGAAGGAAAAATTTTAGGTCTCAGTGTTTATGATATAACAATTGAAGGCAGAAAAGTAAAACGGGAAATGATAGAACATAGAGGGGCAGCTGCAATGTTAGCGTTTGATGAAAATAATAAGGTGATTCTAGTTAAACAACATAGATATCCTCATGGATATGTGATTGAAATTCCTGCAGGCACGTTAGAAAAAAAGGAAGATCCAATAAAATGCGCATTTAGAGAATTAGAAGAAGAAACTGGCTATAGTGCCAAAAAAATGACCCCTTTGATTTCATATTATCCATCTATTGGTTACAATACTGAAATCATTCACTGCTTTATAGCCTCAGGATTAAAGAAAATTGCAAATCTGAAGCTTGATGAAGATGAAATATTATCTGTGGTAAAAATGGATCTGAAAAAAGTAATTTCAATGATTAAAAACGGAAAAATACAAGATTCAAAAACAATTTGTGCAGTAATGACGTATGCTGCAAAAAATAAATTATTTTAGTTATTTATTGTATATTGGTTTTACAAGATCCACAACGTCTGCCCAGGATTTTGCAATTCGTTCAAACATATATACAAGATCAAGAAGATCAATTGGAATTTGTTTTTTATTTCCTATTGTATTTCTTAATTTAGAAAGGTTTTCTTGATATTTTTTATGTAATGATATAGCTTCTATTGCTAAACGTCTATCAGGTTTTGTAAACGCATTAATTGATTTTTCTCCTAATGAGTTAAAATTTTTAACTACATCAAAAATATTTTTTAAATGTTCATCAGATAATGATGAATTATAAATAAAATTAGCCAATTCTACTATTGTATCACCAGCATTTTCCAAAAGATTTGCAGCTACTCTATAATCTAAAATATCAATATTTTCTAAATTAAATACATTTGCTAATCTTTTATCAACAAGTGTACTTCTGATTAAACGTACTAGAAGAAAATATTGTCTATTAACTTCAACATCACGTTTTGATAAAGTTTGTAAATTTGATTTATCAATAGAAATCAATCCATTTGATACATCATCATACATTCCAAGTGCAATGGAACTCATTCGTTTCAGTATTTTTTCTGGGTTTAGTGTAGTTGCATCTAAAAGAAATTGCATGTTAATGTTGGAAGCATCTTCTTCAATAATCTCCATCCCAACTAATCGCCTCATTGAATTTCTAATTTGTTCTCTATCCTCACCTGGGATTATTGATTTTGATGTGATTTGAATAATATCATAGCCCAAAAGATAAGCTCCAGTGATGTCTGCTACAATATTTTCATCCTTTGGTAAAGGATACGAAATTACAAGTTCTTTGGTAGGTCGCATTTCTTTATTTGCAGAAATTGAAATTGTATCTTGTCCAGTATCTAACTCAACCTGACTACTCTTATCCAGATTATTGGCAACAACCCATTCTTTAGGTAATGAAACTAGAATACTACTACCAATCCTTTGTAGGCGTCGAATGAATTTAGCCAATTTATACTAATATAATTAATTTAATCTATATTCTTATATTTTGTGATAAGTTTAAACTAAGATTAATGGAGGCTACAGCATTTTGTCCTGCTCATATCACAGGTTTTTTCAAAGCATATTTGGAGAACAATAATCAAAAAAAGTCTGAAGAATTAGGCTCTATGGGAGCAGGATTTTCAATTAAAGAAGGAGTTACTACTCATGTCAATATTTTTCCCAAAGATAATCAAAATTCAAACTTCAAAATTACAACTACAGGATATCAATCAGACAAAACAGATGTCTCGGAATATGTATTAAATGAATTTTTAAAGTTAGGAAATTTTGAAAATTTATTTTTTGATATACAGCATGAAATTACAATACCTGTTGGATATGGTTTAGGTTCTAGTAGTGCTGTTGCATTATCATTATCATATGCACTTGATCATGTTCTTAAAACAAAATTAGATCAAACTATCATTGGTAAAATTGCACATAACGCTGAAATAAATTGTAAAACAGGATTGGGTGATGTTTTAGCATCATATCATGGAGGTTTTGAAATAAGAGTTAAACCAGGAGCACCAGGTATAGGTCAAGTTGAAAAAATAAACACTGAAGATATTTCTATAATTATGATCTGTTTTTCTCCAATTTCCACTAACAAGTTCATCAAAGAACGTCTTTTTCAAATTAACGGTCTTGGAGGAAAAATGGTTGACAGATTATTAGAATCAAAGAATTATGAACATTTTCAGGATATGTCTTTAGAGTTTGCAAAGTATGTACAAGTTATGACTTTAAGAATGGAGAAATTAATAAAAGAATTATCTTCAAATGGAATAAAGTGTGGGGTTGCATTATTTGGTGAAACAGTATTTACGATGATACCAATTGATAAAGAAAAACAAGTTTTAAAAATTTTAGAAAAATATTCGGATGGAATAATCATTAAATCAAAATTAGATAATCATGGAGCTAGGCTGCTCAATAATTAACTGATTGTTAATGTCTTTAATTCCTAAATCTCATCCTAGGGCAAAATCTCTTTTTATAAGGGAAAAACTTGTAGATGGATTTGATCATGGGTTAGTAGCTAAAGAAGGTCTTTTAGCACACGGTAGAGGAGAAGCGTTTGATTATTTACTTGGTGAGAAAACAAGAAATGCTGCAAAAAAAGCAATAAAAGCTGCTGCTGCACAAATTCTTTTGGCAAAATTACCAGTTATCTCAGTCAATGGTAATATTGCTGCATTATGTCCAAAAGAAATAGTCAAACTCGCAAAGACTACAAAAGCAAAAATCGAAGTGAATCTATTTTATGCAAACGAAAAACGAAAACGAAACATCATAAAAACTCTCAAAAAAAAGTGGAGCTAATGATATTCTAGGCATAAATCGAGATTCATCAACAAAATTACTAGGTTTAGATTCAGCTAGAAGAATAGTTGACAAAAATGGAATTTTTGCAGCAGATGTAGTAATAGTACCACTCGAGGATGGTGATAGAACAATTGCATTAAGAAAAGCTGGAAAAAAAGTAATTACTTTTGATCTAAACCCACTTTCAAGAACTTCACAAACAGCAAACATAACAATTGTAGACAATGTTACACGAGCAATAGATTTGTTGATAATGAATTGTGAGGTATTATCAAAAAAAATAAAGTAGAACTAAAAAAAATTGTTAAGGACTTTAATAACAAAAAAAATCTTTCAGATAACATTATTGAAATAAGAGACAATCTAACAAGGAGGCTACATATTGCATAAATCAGTTTACGATATAATTAAAAAGAAAAAAGATGGGCAAAAAATATCAGCAATTACAAGCTATGACTATACACTTGGATCATTGTGTGATAAAGCTGGAATAGACATACTACTTGTAGGAGACAGCGCTGGAATGGTAATGCTTGGATATGAAAATACTATACCTGTTACAATGGAACAAATGTGTATGTTTACAGAGGCAGTTAGTAGAGCAAGAAACAATGCATTATTAGTTGCAGATTTACCATTTATGTCCTATCAAGCAAGTATTGAGGATGCAATTAAAAATTCTGGAATGTTAATCAAGTCAGGAGCTGATGCAGTAAAACTTGAAGGAGGTAATTCCATGGTAAAGACAATTAGTGCAATAGTAGATATTGGAATTCCAGTAATGGGACATATTGGATTACAACCACAAACAACAATGTTATCACAAGGTTACAAAGTACAAGGAAAAACAAAAGATTCTGCAATTAAATTAATTCAAGATGCAAAAGAAATTGAAGAAGCAGGTGCATTTAGTATCGTATTAGAGATGGTAAGTCATGAAGTTGCACAAATGATTTCTGAAACCGTTAGTATACCTACAATTGGAATTGGTTCAGGTGTTGGTTGTGATGGTCAAATATTAGTAGTTCAAGATTTGTTAGGCATGTTTGAGAAAATTAAACCAAAATTTGCTAAAAGATATTTGAATTTGAATGATGATATTCTAAAAGCACTTGAAAACTACAAAAAGGATGTTGAATCAGGCGTATTTCCTGCACAAGAAAACTGGTTTTCGATGGATAATGATGAATTGACAAAATTACGAAATTGAATGACACTAAAAAACAAAAGTATTGAGGAAAAGAATCATCCCACATTAGATATTGTGGGTTCTTATGGTGTAGAATTAACTGAGAAAAAAATTGTACTTTGTATTGCAGGGAGTGTTGCAGCATACAAAGCAATTGAATTAGCTAGATTACTAATGAGACATGGTGCAGATGTAACTTGTGTGACAAGTAATGCAGTTACAAAATTAGTCCAACCAGATTATTTCAAATGGGCAACTGGGAATAAAGTAATAACAAAATTAACTGGAGATTTAGAGCACATCAGATTAGCAGATTATAATAAATCAGACTTGATCATAGTTTATCCTGCTACTGCAAATACACTTGGGAAATTAGCCAACGGTATTGACGATACACCAATATCAACAATTCTTACAGTTGGATTTGGTTCAAAAATTCCAATTTTAATGTGTCCTGCTATGCACGCATCTATGTACGATAATGCTGCTGTTAAAAAGAATATTAATTTTTTAAAAATAAAATTGAATTTTTAACGCCTCAAATGATTGAAGGTAAAGCAAAAGCATCAGAACCAGAAGATGTTTTAGATTATGTACTGAAAAGATTTGGATTTTCATCTATTTTAAAAAATAAAAAAGTGTTAATTACTGCAGGACCAACAATTGAATATATTGATCCAATTCGTGTAATTACAAATCAGAGCTCAGGAAAAACAGGAGTGTTATTAGCATCAGAATTGATTTCTTCGGGTGCTAAAGTTACTTTAGTTTATGGTCCAGGAATTGAAAAACCACCAAAGGGTGCAAAAATTATCAAAATTTCTACAAGTGAAGAAATGTTTAATGTTGTTAAAAAAGAAATGAATAAAAAATTTGACATAGTAATAATGGCGGCAGCAATATCAGATTACACACCAGAAAAACCTAGCAAAAATAAAATAAAAAGTTCTAGGAATAAAATCAAAATTAGCCTCAAAAAAGTACCTAAAACTATTGATCAGATTAAAAAATATCAAAAAGATGTTTTTTTAGTTGGCTTTAAAGCAGAAGCAAATATTTCAAAAAATAATTTAATCAAATTAGCTAAGAAAAAAATTATAGAATCTAATGCGGATATGATCATTGCAAATGATATAGGTTCTATAAAATATAAAAAAAATCCAGATAATAATGAGATATTAATTATTGATTCAAATAGTGTAATTTCTTCAGGATGGGTAAAAAAAGAAAAAATTGCTAAAATAATTAGAAAAGAGATCGAAAAAAATTAAAGAGTTCAAATTGAAGAAATCTGAAATTAGAAAACTTGTTGTAGAATATACAGAAATTAAAAGAAAAAATTCAAAATAAAAATCATATAGAAAAACTAAAAAAATTGAACAACGATATTTTCATGAAACAGGTAGAACAATTCAATCTGATTTGAAAAAGATTACATAAAATATATCATAAAATTACGTAGAGTTGACAAAATTGAATCATTTTGAGTATAAACAAAGAAATATGAAAATTTGGAATGAGATAGCACCAAGATATCATAAGAGATGGGCAAGTGCTAATCAAGGTCCATTTCAGAGTACCTCAAAATTAGTTGAGCTAGTTAATGTTAACAATGGAGATAGTGTTTTAGATCTTGCATGTGGTACTGGAGTTGTTACAAAAAAAATTAGAGATAAAGTTGGGGCTAAAGGATACGTAGTAGGTGCAGACGCATCAATCACTGCAATTAAAATTGCTAAAAAATGGAATGGAGTAAAATCAAATTTAAATTTTATAAATATAGATGCTGAAAAATTTAATTTTTATCATGAATTTGATATTATAACATGTCAGTATGCTTTGTTTTTTTTCCTAATGCACAAAAAGCATTAAAAAATATGCGAAATAGTCTCAAGAAAACAGGAACACTTGGAGTTTCAGTGCACGGACATAAAGACAAAGTACCATTTTTTAGTAATATCTCTGATGCTGTCACAGAATTTATTCCAGATTATGTACCTCCTGGCTCTCCTGACATGGATAGATTTGGAACAAAACTTGCATTACACAATGAAATTAGAAAAGCAGGATTCTCAAAAATATCAATAAAAGATTTTACTTTTAATTATAGTCCAGGAAAATTTGAAGATTATTGGAAAAATTATATAAAATACATAGCCAAACCACTCAAAGAAAAATTAAATTCACTTGATATTTCTAAAAGAAAAGAATTGAAACATGCAATAAAACAAAACACCATTCCCTATACTAAAAAAAATGGGGATATTGTATTTCCTTGGCAAGTTTTAATTTTAACTGCAAAATACTAAGAGATGGTAAGATACAAAATTGAAAAAAGACAATAAAAAAGAAGAGAAGCAACCAAAAAAGTCAGATTTTAAAGTATTTCTAAAAAAGAGAGCACCGATTTATTTAGGAATAATTGCTTTGCTTGTAGTTTTTGTTATTCCAGAATTAACAAAAGGGGATTTGCATAGTAGTTTTCCAAATAATTTAACAGATGATCAAAAACAAATTGTTGAAACTATAATGTCGTATAATGGTCCAAATAAAAAAGGATTGACAGTAATAGACGCCATATCAGAGCAAATAGCTACAGATTATCCTAATGAAAAAATTTACAAAGATAAGAAGACAAAAGTGAATCTTGATGTTTCTAGCATAGAAAATATGTATGAAGTAATTTTAACTTTTGAATCATATAAAGGAGTAAAGGAATATGCTTGGGATTTTAATCCTGTTACACAAGAAATTAAACCTAAAAATCCAAATGCAAAACACATTATTGATCTTGTAAACTATTATGATTAAATCAAATAGTAATTAGATCTTTTGTAAACTTGTGTAAAATTATTGGTTTGTTTTTTACAATAAGTGAATCTTCAATCCTTACTCCAAATTTATTTGGAATGTAAATTCCAGGTTCTACAGTAATAGCCATATTTTCTTTTAGTTTTGTATCGCTTCTATATGACACAGTTGGTAGTTCATGAACTTCTAATCCAATACCGTGACCTGTTGAATGAATAAAATATTTTCCAAAATTATTCTCTTCAATGTATTTTCTACATGCAGTATCAACATCTTTACAATCTACATTTGGTTTAACAGATTCTAATCCTAGTTTTTGTGAATCTTTTACAATTTGATAAACCTGTTTTTGTTCAACAGATATTTGCCCAATTGCAAATGTTCTAGTTGCATCTGATACATATCCTTTGTATCTTAATGTAAGATCAACAACTACAAGATCACCTTTTTTGAATTTTCTATTAGTAACTTGTGCATGTGGTAATGATCCATTTGGTCCTCCAGCTATGATTAATGGATTAAGAGTTGACTTGTATCCGGTATCAAACATACCTTGTCCTATTGCAAATGACATCAATATTGTTTGTAATTCAGATTCTTTTTGGCCTATATTCATTTTTTTAACACATATTTCAAACATCTCATCAATAATTTTAGAAGCTTTTTTTTAAAACAGTGATTTCTTTTTCATCTTTTACTATACGAGAATTGTAAAATGGTTCTGTAGATGATTTAATTGAAGGAATAGATTTTTTGAGTGATGTCATTATAGAATAATTTTGGCAGTCAGTACATACTTTCTTATTTTTGATTTTTGAAGTCAATGAGGAAATCAAACCAATTCCTCGTTCTGCTGTAACTACATCACAATTTTCGGATTCTTCTTTGACACGGCCCACTTCTAGTTCTGGAGCAATTATAGTAGTATTACCTCCCTTTTCTAATATTCCAATAGCTTCACCCCAGAATCCAGTCATGTAAAATAAATTTTCAGGCTCAAATGTAACTAATGTATCACAATTGAACTCTTGAGCAAATTTTAGAAGATTTTTTCTTCGTTCTTTCACAAAAAAATATCATAACGTTTCTCAATTTATGTATGATGCAAAGTTTGTATATTGGATTTTAATTTTTATGATCGTGACTGAAGAAAAAAAGAAAGTAGTTGCTCTATTATCTGGTGGATTAGATAGTCAACTTGCAGTAAGAATGATGCAAGAGCAAGGATTTGAGGTGTCAGCCGTTGCAATTAAAACTCCTTTTTGTGATTTTGATTGTGGTAGAGGTTGTGGTTTTGAGATCAGAGAGAAGGCAGATGATCTTAATGTTAATTTAAAAACAGTTTATCTTGGTGATGAATACATTGAGATGTTAAAACATCCAAAGCACGGCATTGGTGCTGGATTTAATCCATGTGTTGATTGTAGAACTATGATGTTTAATGCTGCAAAAAAACACATGGAGGAGATTGGAGCTGAGTTTATAATTTCAGGAGAAGTGTTAGGACAAAGACCAATGAGTCAACATGCCCCTTCATTAAGAACTATAGAAAAAGATTCAGGGCTTGTTGGAAAAATAGTTAGACCATTATCTGCAGCATTACTTCCAGAAACAGATCCTGAAAAAAATGGATTGATCAAAAGAGAGAATCTTGGAATGATCAGAGGTAGAACTAGAAGAGCTCAATTAGAGATGGCAAAAAAATATGGAATTGAAAATCCACCTAATGCGGGTGGTGGATGTTTGTTGACTGATCCAACATTTGGATTACGTGCAAAAGATTTGTTTTCACATACTGAAACACCTACGATAAATGATATTGATTTATTGAAAATTGGAAGACATTTTAGATTAGATGAACAAACTAAATTTGTTGTTGGAAGAAATAAAGATGAAAATGAAATGATAAAAGCAATTGCATTACCTGGTGATGTTTTATTTCAAGCTCGTGATCATATGGGACCTGTTTCAATTCTTCGTGGAAAAGATACTGAAGAGTATGAAAAACTTGTGTCAGCTGTAACCTTAAGATATTCAGATGCACCAAAAGGAGAACAAGCATCAGTCATCATCAACAAGAATAATGTAAAAGAAGAAATCATCACACAGTCTGTTGAAGAAGAATCTTACATTAAATTTAGAATTTAGGCACAAAAAAATTTAAAATTAGTTAAAACTAAGGAAGAGTTTTTGAAGGAGTAGATCGCATTTTACTCAAGGATGCAAAAACAAGAAAATCCCACGTATTTGAAAGCGATAACTATACGAGACATCAGTGATGTTCATTCTATAAAAGAAGACATCAAAAAAGAGATGATTTTAATTCTTAGAGTAACTCCTTTGGCTCAAAAAGATGTGGAGCAACTTAGAAAAGTTGTTGAAGAATTGTATTCTATCGCAAAAGCTGAAGGTGCAGATATTGCAAGATTAGGTGAGGAAAGAATTATTGTTGCCCCACCAAGTATCAAAATCTGGAAACCAGAATACGATTTAAAATAATTTTATTGCTTCTTGAACTTGAGGATAGTGAGCAGGAACTCTAAACATTCTTCTAATATTCATTGCCAAGTTTTCTGATTTTCTTCGTTCACCGTGATTTACGAGCACTCTTCGAAGTTTTGGTCTAAGCCTTTGTACAAAAGACATTAGTTGATTATAATCACTATGACCACTAAATCCATCTAATTTTTCAACACTGCAGTTTATTGTTACAACCTCCACTTTTCCTTCTTTACCAAGCATAGTAACCTGTTTTGAACCATCTAAAACTCTCCTTCCCATAGTTCCATTAACCTGATATGAAACAAATAGTACTTTGTTCTTTTTATCAGGTGCGATGTTTTTGAAGTATTCTAAAACTGGACCACCTTCTAACATTCCAGATGTTGCCAAAATTATACAAGGTGAGTTATCTCGCATTGGTTCTTCTCGAGCATCAGCATGTTCAATATTTGTAAAGTATTCAGAATCAAATGGATTATCATCTGTTTCCAATATTTTTTGTTTTAATTCCCTAGCAAGATATTCAGGGTATGCTTCATGGATCGCAGAAGCTTCAGAAATCATGCCTTCTGTAAAAACGGGGGCTTCAACCATTTCACCGGATTTCATATAATGATCAATTACCATCATAATTTCTTGGGCACGACCAACTGCAGGAATTGGGATTAGAACTTTACCTCCATCTGCAAGAGTATTGTTTACTGCATTAATGAAAGCAGATTCTACTTCTTGTCGAGTTGGTTGAATGTCTTCTTTTGCTCCGTATGTACTTTCAATTAACAAAGTTTCCACTCTAGGAAAATTCCAGCTTGCTGCTTCAAACAAAATACTTTTTCCAAATTTAATATCACCAGAATAAACAAAATTATGATCGCCGTTTCCAATATGGAAATGACATAATGCAGAGCCCAAAATATGTCCGGCATTTGCAAAAACCAGTTTAATATCAGGTGAGATATCGGTGACGGTACTATATGGCAGAGTAATTGCTTGCTTCATGATTTGTTTTACATCTCGTTCTGCGTACATTGGTGTTCTACCTTGTGCAGAGGCAACTTTGATTGCATCTAATTGAATTAAATTCATCATAGGAAGTGTTGGTTCAGTACAATAGATTGGTCCTTTATAGCCAAATTTACATAATGCAGGCAAAAAACCAGTATGATCCAGATGGGCATGCCCAATTACTACTGCATCAAGCTCATCTAATGTAATATCAAGAAAATCCAATCTAGGAAATGAGTCCATAGGGTGTTTTGCTCCAGGATTAATTCCACAATCTACCAAGATTTTGCTTTCAGGGGTAGATAACAACATGCAGGATCTTCCTACTTGACTAAATCCACCAAGAGTAATGAGAGATACTTCAGATTTTTGGGCTAATCTAGGTCTAAATATTTCATCACCAATTTGCTTGAACTGCTTACTTCGTTCAGCAGACGTTAGTTTGAGATTTGCATTGATTGTTTGAATAGTACGTGATGGTATAGTGGTAGCCTTTCTAATTCGTAATTTCCAACCTATTTTTTCAGTTATTTCAGCATGATTGAATTCTTTTGCATCTCTTTGTAATAACCAAGGTCGCTTAGCTTCAATTGAGACTTCACCAGTGGCAGTATCAAAAAATGCACCTTGGAAATTTGCTTCTTTTGGAATACATTCTGCAAGAATTTTTCTAGCATCTTCTTCTGATTTTCTAATTGATTCATCAGTCCTTACAACAATTCTTTTTTTGATAATATTGACTAAATTTGAAATTGTTTCATTGTTTTCCATGAGATAACGTGGTGAATTTGTATACAAAGCAATTCTTGGTCCTTCATATTCTATTTTTGTTACCTTAGCTTCTTTGGGTATACTTTGCAGTATGGTGGCCATCATATTTTGGCTAGGAGGTAATTCTTTTTGTTGCTGTTTTCTTTGCATTAAATCACTAAAGTTCGATGACTGATTTTTTTTGTTCATCAGTCAATAGACGGAATCCATCTTTATCCATAACTGCGATGTTTATTCCGTCGCCAGTACCAATGTTTCTAACTATTGCGGCTTTGACTGCTCTTAGAGCTATTTTTTTTGCTTCTTCAACTGTTAGATCAGGTCTATACTCTTCTTCTAACAAGCCATATGCAACAGGAGAACCGCTACCTGTTGTCACATAAGATTTTTTTTCAACTGAACCAAACATGTCGATGTTAAATAATGCAGGTCCATTAGCATCATAACCACCAACAAGAATATCTGCCATAAACGGATAACCACGATTTTGATGAAATATTAAAGAACAAAGTCGTGCTAATGAATGAATTGAGATCGGCCCTTGTTTTTCTACTCTATGAAGATTTGAATGATAACGAAGAATATCTACAATATTTTGTGCATCAGCCACTCCACCAGCCAAAGTCAAGCCTGCATGTTCATCAATTTTTTGAATTTTCATGGTGTTATTATTAGCAATAAAATATCCAGCACTAGCTCTCATGTCAGCACATAATACAACACCGTCTTTAGCCTTGATACCTACAGTGGTAGTCCCATGCAGAATTTTTTCTTCAACGTTATTTGACAAAATACACCTATTAAGATAATTTCAAATGCTTTGACCCTTTTAAATAACTTTTTGTTCTATTGAAATGATAAATAATGACAAAAAAGTCATGATCATATGCAATCGCATACAATGGAGTTACCTAGGCTCATTGAGATTGGAGAGAGAAACATAGGGGATTTTGGCAAGTTTGTAAATTCACTCAATAAATCAAAAAGTGTTTCGTTAATCAGTGGAGTTAATGTAACTAAGATAGTTAAGAAAAAAATTGAAAATTCACTAAAATCTAATAGAATAAAATTTGTTTGGCATATGTCTGGAGACAATACAATTTCAGCTATTAATCAGATTCAAAAGAATGTAAAAAAAGATGGAAGTCATCTAATTGTAGGTATTGGTGGTGGGAGATCTGTAGATACTGCAAAAATGATTGCATATAATCTTGGCAAACCATTTGTGAGTGTACCTACTGCTGCATCACATGATGGAATGGCAAGTCCATTTGTTTCTGTGGTTAGTGATAAACCACATTCAATTGTTGCATCAGCGCCATTAGGTGTATTTGTTGATATTGACATTATACGAAAAGCACCTGCTAAGCTTTTAGCAAGTGGTTGTGGAGATTTGATTGCCAATATCATTGCAGTAAAAGATTGGCAGTTAGGACATGAAAAAACGGGTGAATATTACGGTAGATATTCAGCAGATTTGGCTTTAATGAGTGCAAAAATAGTTATGGAGAATTCCAGTCAATATGCCAAGAACGGACTAGATGTCAGAATAATTGTTGAAGCGTTGATTAGTGCAGGAGTTGCATCTTGTATAGCAGGCAGTAGTAGACCTTGTTCTGGAGCAGAGCATCTTTTTTCGCATGCATTAGATAAGATTGCGCCTGGAAGAGGACTACATGGAGAAAAATGTGGGATTGGATCTATTATGATGGCAAAGCTACAAGGTCAAGACTGGAAAAAAATTGCTAAAACTTTGAAAGATGTTGGAGCACCTACAACAGCTAAACAAGTCAATTTGAAATCAGATGAAATTGTTAATGCCCTAATGATTGCACAGGAATTAAGACCTGAAAGGTATACCATTCTAAAAGAAATTGATATGACAGAGAAAAAGGCTTTGAATCTTGCAAAGATTACAAATGTGATTTGATTTAGGCTGTTTTAGGTTCAGGTTTTTTTTCTTCTTTTGTTTCAGTCTTCTTTGCTTGAGTTTTATTCAGATGTGTTTCAATAAAGTTGACTTTCTCTAAAGATGGAACAAACTTAAAAATATCTAATTGAATAAAATGCTTCATTATTTGTAGTCCATCGGCTCGGAGTATTTCTTCAGGAATTGTAATGTTTACTTCTTTATCCTTTAATTCAAAAGTAATTTTAGAATCTTCTAGAGGTAATCTATTTTTTAGAATTCCGTCTACCTTATCATTTGGAGAATCAAGTGATTTTACAACATTAACATCGTAGAGAATTGTTTTACCTGCATATCGGTGATTGTAATCGATTTGTACTCTTCCTGAACCAATAAATCTTATAATTCCTCTTTTATTGTCAACTTCAATTGTATCACCTACTGAAACCTTTTCTGCATCTTCTCCAAGTTTTCTAATAGGAATCATTCTAACTTTTCCAGCATCTCTTTCTCCAAATCCTTTGTCTGGTGTAACTTCAATTGTAAGTTTATCCCCAACAGCTGTTTTAGATAATGCTTCATCCAATCCTTTTAGAACAGGATAGGAGACTTCACCGATTGAAACCAGTTTTGGTTGGTATTTTACATTAGATTCATGAATAGAATGTTTTTTTGCATCTTCTTCAATTGTGGTATCAAAAACCTCACTAGTATCTTTAACTTTTGCAGTATAATCTATTAGTATCAATGAACCTTTGTTGAAAGTCAATGTGATCGGTCTCGAATTTCCTTATATTAAGTTAACATGCAATTATAGAGCTTTGAGTTTTTCTTCTGCTGTTTTGAGACCTGCTTGAGCATCTGTTTTGTATCCCATCATAGCTAATGTTGATGAAATAGCAGATACTGTTCTCATAACATGATATTTGTTAACTTCTCCCATACATCCAACTCGGAATACTTTACCTTTTAGATTTCCAAATCCACCAGCTACTAACACTTTGAATTTATCAGCTAATGTATCTCTGAAAATTTTATCTTCTAATCCATCCAAGTAATTTAATGCTATAATTGAAATAGAACGATCTTCTTGTTTTGCAAATGGTGTAAGACCAATTGCGCTTAAACTAGAATAGAGCGCATCAGAACAAACTTTATGACGCTTGAATACATGTTCAAGTCCTTCTTCTAACATTATAGACAATGCTTCTCTGTATGCATAAAGCAAAGGTAATGCCGGTGTAAATGGAGTATGTTTCGATTCTTCATAATATTTGAAATATCTTGCTAAATTGAAGTACATTGTTGGTGGAGGATTTGCAATCATGTATTTTTTAGCTTTGGGACTAACAGAGATAGGAGATATTCCGGGTGGAGCTGCAATTGCTTTTTGTGCTCCTGTCATACATACGTCAATATTCCATTTGTCAACAGGAAGGTTAACACCTCCAAGAATGGAAACTGAATCTACAATATACATTGAATCATTACGTGATGTTAAATCTGAGATTCTATCTAGATAATTTACCATAGTTCCTGTAGAGGTTTCGTTGTGTACTACATAGAATGCTTTTACATCTTTATTGTTATCAAATGCTTCTTTGACTTGATCAAAAGTTGCATTTTGTCCTGGTGGAGTTTGAAGTTTTACTACATGAGCTCCTTGAGCTTCGATTAATTCTGCAAGTCTTCCACTAAATTCTCCATTAACAGGAATTATGATTTTATCACCTTTTTTTACAATGTTAATTACACTTGCTTCAACTGCTCCAGTTCCAGATGCAGATAATGCTACAATGTCATTTTTTGTTTGAAAAACTTGTTGTGTTTTATCAACTACATCTGTGTATAATTCAACAAAATCATCACTTCTGTGATTAATAATAGGAGCAAGCATTGCTCTCATAACTCTATTAGGTACATTTGTAGGACCTGGAAGCATTGATAAATATTCCAATTTTTTCTCTCCACCGTAACTTTTTCATGGGTTTATTTATAATTAGAGATTTTTCAAACGCTGCTTAGCACTAGTTTTATTCAAAAAAATTTTTGTTCCTTCAGGTACAAGTTCCTCCCATTTCTGATCGCTAATTATCATATCTCGAATATTTGTTCCAGAAAGAGCATCTCTTTTAAAAAATGGTATTGACATTACAGTAACATTACGTTTTGAATAGAGGTGTTTTGTTAAATCATCATTAGTAAAAACCACATCAAATTTTGGAACAAGTGTATCTATTAGATCAATCCATTTAATGTGATTTTCTAGATCTGGGATAAAATAGATTTGAATTCTTTGCTTCATAGATTGATCAATTGAAGCAAGAATCATTTCTTTTCTTTCTTCAGCTGAAAATGGGTTGTTTTTTTGTAAAGGTTTGTTGGAGCTACCTAAACCTATCCATAATTTATCAACTTTAGTCAATGCAAAACGTAAGGCAGAAAGATGACCTAAGTGAAATGGTTGAAATCTTCCTATGAGTAGTCCATCCATAAAGATATCAACAGACTTCATTTTAAAAAACTATCATAAAGCGCTGCAACTGAGTAAAATCAGATGAATTTTCTAAGAATTGATGGAGAATTTGGTGAGGGTGGTGGACAAATAATTCGTACAGCAATAACACTATCCTGTATAACGAAAAAACCCATCATGATAGAAAATATTAGAAAAAATAGAAAAATTCCGGGATTAAAAGCACAGCATCTTACAGCAATTAAAATTCTTCAAAAAATTTGTAATGCAGAAGTTGAAGGAGCTAAAATAGGATCAACTAGTTTGAAGTTTACTCCAGGTAATGTAAAAAGTTGTAATTTGATTGAAGATGTTGGAACTGCAGGTAGTATATCTTTAATATCACAAGTATTGATTCCAGCGGTAGGAATCTGTAAAGAAAAATTAAACTTGACAATCAAAGGAGGTACAGACGCACTATGGAGTCCAACAATTGATTATACTCAATATGTCTTAAGAGAGGCATATTCAAGAATGGGAATTAATTTTTCAATTAAGTTAATCAAACGTGGCTATTATCCTAAAGGTGGTGGACAAATAGAACTGTCTGTTGAACCATCTAATGTAAATGCAATTTCATTAATTGAAAGAAAAACAAAAAATGTAAATCTGATTTGTTCATTTTCCAATTTACCAAGTGAATTAATTAAAAAAAATATTGAAGGTATTGTTAAACAATTAACTGAAAAAAAATTTATTGTAAAATCTCAAATTAATGAAGAAAACACTATTGATTCTGGAGCAACTTTATTGATCTTCAGTGCTGATCAAGAATCAATTATTGGTATTGATTCAATTTTTGATAAAAAAACTGAAAGATTTAATTTAGAATTACAGAGTTTCATGGAAAACAATCTTGGAGTAGATGAGCGTCTTGCAGATATGCTTGTTTTACCAGCAAGTCTTGCTAATAAAATAACAATCTTTAGAGTAGGTAATATTTCAAAACATTTGGAAACAAATTTGTTTGTAACCTCAAAAATTACTGGATGTAAATATGGTGTAGGTAAGTTAAGTAACGGTTTTGAAGTCAGAATAGAAGGTGTATCAAACACCAGCATCAAGTAAAGATGCGAAAAACAGGATTGCTACAGATAAAACAACTGTAATTTCTCCAAGAATTATTATTTTTTTTCTTAACTTTTGGATTTGTTGAGGAGACATTTGTTTTGACATAATTTTTTCTTCAACATCTTTTCTGATTATTCTAACATGTATAACATATGTAATTATTAATGCAATAACTAAGATTATCTTAATTACAAGAAAATGACCATAGCTTGTAGCCATTAACAAATCAGGTTTACTCAAAAGTAAATGTGAATTGTATAAGCCAGTACCAATAAGAATTATTAATGATGGAACTGCAATTTTGTTAAATCTTTTACCAACTTTGATCATAATTTGTAATCTCTCTTCAATAGTGCCATACATTGATTTGAGAAGAGGTGAGAAAACAATTCCAATGAAAAGTGAGCCACCTACCCAAATAGCTGCAGCAAGAAGATGAATCCATAAAATTATTGCTTGTTCTAATGGAGTCATAATATTTCATATTTCAAATCAAATATTATGTATTTGGATCTTGACAACGTTTTTTAGTTGTTCATGATGAATGTTATTGAGTTGGGATTACAAAATAAAATGGTAGTATATGGTGCAATTGTTGGAATGTTTGCATTAATGGGTGTTATTGTGTGGTATGCAAGCTTGGATAATCCAGAACTTGAACAAGTTGAAATTAAATTATCTAATGTTGAGATTTTAGATGTAAATAAAATTGAAAATACTGCAAAATTACAAGTTACTTTTCTTGTAAAGAATCCAAGCGAGAAAACATTTACAGTTCCACTTATTGGTTACAAACTTTTTGCAGATGGTCAATTACTTGGTTCAGGTCAATATTCCACTGAAGATGTTTCAATGCCTGGTCGGGCTGTATTTTATTCAGAAGCTGAAATTCCTCTGAAAAACATATTTGTCTTAAATAAATCCAATGTTAATTCAGAAACATATCAAGCAATTTTAGATGGTAATATCACAAGTTTTACTGCTGAGGGAGTTATAACTACAGAAACTTCCTGGAGCATGATTGAAAAAGAATTCAAGACTTCTACTTAAATTAAAAAAAGTGGGCCGAGTGAGATTCGAACTCACGATCACTGCCATGTCGGGGCAGTATCCTAACCGGCTAGACTACCGGCCCATTGAAGTAAAATCTTAGGTGCAGGCATTATTAACGTTTAACAAAAGAAAGGATTGAATAAAAAGAAGAAAAACATCTTAGAGTTGACAGAAGAATTTACAGACGAGGAAAAAAAAGCCTTCTACAAGGCAATATACTCAAGAAGAGACGTTAGATCTCATTTTACCTCAAGAATTATCAAAGATGATGTTATAGCAAGAATTTTGAATGCTGCACATCATGCACCGTCTGTTGGTTTCTCTCAGCCATGGAATTTTATTTTAATAAAAAATATCACCACAAAAAAGAAGATCAAGGATTCATTTGAAGAAGAAAAGAATCGTTCATCAAAATTAGTTGAAGAGCCAAAAAGATCAAAATATCTTTCATTTAAACTCGAAGGTATTTTAGAATCTCCAGTAAATCTATGTGTCACTTATGATCCTTCAAAGTTTGGACCGTTTGTGATTGGTAGATCAAGTATACCTGAAGCAGGATTATACAGTGTATGTTGTGCTATTCAAAATTTGTGGCTTGCTGCAAGAACAGAGGGAGTTGGACTTGGTTGGGTAAGTATTCTTTCAAATGATATATTGAAAGAAGTTTTAGAATTACCAGAACATGTTGTACCAATAGCATATCTCTGTTTAGGATATGTTGATGAATTTGCACAAAAACCTGATCTAGAAACTGCAGGATGGCTTCCAAGACTAGATCTTAAGGAAGTAGTATATTTTGAGAAATGGCAAGATACCAAGAATGTAGAGTGGAATCAAATTCAAGAAATGATAAAAGAAAATCTTGACTACGCTTAAATAATTACAAGTAATTTTTTTTGCTGGGCTTGTGGCGCAGAGTCATTTTAGACGCGAAGCTTGGATAGCGCAGTAGCCTCCTAAGTTACAGGTCGAGGGATCGAAGCCCTCCAAGCCCGTTTTCTTTTTGAAAAAATTTTGTTGTAATTTAAATACAAAGATAAATGAGCAAAGATGTGAAAGTTGTCATAATTTCAGCTAGTCCAAGAAAAAATGGCAATACTCAGATATTAATGAAATATGTTTTTGAGTATGCAAAATCAAAAAATACAGATACAAAATTAATTAATCTTGCAGATGGAAAAATTGAATGTTATAGAGGACCAGAAGAAGAATACAATGAATATACAAAAGCAGCAGCAAACGACATCATGGATGCTGATGTTTGGTTAATTGGCTCACCAATTTACAATTCATTTTTTAGTTCGGCATTAAAAAATTTGTTTGAGTATGTAAATTATAAAAAAACTGAAGGGAAAGTAGCCGGAATGGTAATTTTGGCTTCAGGGAATATGGGATTTATCGATGTTCAGACGTTGATTACTCAATTACTATCATATTTCAGAGTAATAACAAATCCTAAAGCAGTGTTTCTTACTACAGAATCAATATCAGAAAATACTATTTCGAAGGATGAAGATAAGAAAAGATTAAGTGATTTAGTAGATGAAACTTTGAAAATGGCTTCTAAATTACAACAAGGTTAGGATTTAGATATACTACCTTGAAGACTTTAACTGTATAACTACCATCAAAAATATGCATTATTTTTCCAGAATTAGAATCAAGAACTCTAAATTTGTATTCATATGAACCATCTTCATTTACTGGAATTTGTGCAAATTGTACTGCACCAACATTATTTCCTGCAATGAGTTCATCATTATCATAAATTTGAATAATTACAGGATAACCTTCAACATGATTTGAAATTTTTCCTTCAACAAATCCCCATGGCAATTTGTTATCTTTAGAAATAAACATCTGCATAGTTGTCTTTTCAATTCCAATAGAATTGTTAATTGGTGTGATTATTGTTTGAGATTCAGCTGGTTCAGCAAACGAATTTGAATTAAACATTACAGTACTAAACAATACAGATGCTACAATGAATGCAAACATAGTATTTTTAGTCAATAAAGTAAATTGGTTATTTAGTTTAAAAGACTTGTTCTGATTCATTCAGCTTAAAACTAAAAAAGTGAAATATTAACATAACGTAGGAATCATACTAATGGCGATGAATAAAGATCCAACAGAATTGTGCTCATGTAAATGCCATTATGGGGGTGCGGAAAGCTGTCCAGGATGTAAAAATAATCACGGCATAGTTTGCTGTCACTGCAAGGATTAATTCTATTTGTTTTTTGATTTACGTTCAGATGCCAACATCTTAAGATTAGCAAGTTCAGTTTTTAATGATTCAATTTGAACTAGAGTTTGAAGATTTGAAATCTCTTGATTTAATCTTTCAATTTCACTATCTTTTAGTTTAACAGATTCTTTGAGTTTACTTAATTCTCCAGATAACTCATTTTGTGCTGCTTTAATTTCAGTTAGACTTACTTGATTTTCTCCTGATGCATAAATTTGAGTAGTTTGTGCATTACTCAAGCTTTTTTTTTCGTTATGACTCATGTGAGTTTCATGTTTATGCATGTAGTCAGTACTTTTTTGAGAAATCCAACAGGTGAATGTAAGAAACCAAGTTATTGGTACTGCCATAAGGAATACAAAGTTTAGGATTGGTGCAAAATCAACAAAGTAAGGCCATAGTCCTGTAAGGACTGCTGCAAAGACTCCAGTAACCACTGTTGCTAAATGGTTTCCAAGATACCCCATAAATTATGAGGAAAATTCATTGTTTATAACAGTAATGCTGATATCAAAAATTGACATTAAGTAAAAAGAAAAAAAGAGTCTAGTTTATTCGTCGTCAGTAGATGTTTTAGGCATGTCTGATTGTAGGATTTGGATTTTTTGCAGTAATTCAGTTCTCAAATCTCTTGCAACCCTTCTAACAGTAGGTCTTGGAACACCAAGTTCATCTACGACTTTTGTATAGATATCCTGCTTGTCAGTTACCCCTTTGTCAAGATAAGAATTAATCGCTTCTTTAATGATCGTGCTTTGGTTTGTACGATTCAACGAATTCTAAATTTTAGTTGTTCTATATAAGACTATAACTTTTTACAGATAGATTATTTTTTGATTAAACTATTAATACTTATAAAATAATTTTGAACAAAAATATTATTGAGTATTTTAAAAAATATTTTATTAGCGAAAAACGTACTGGTCATTACGAATTTTTCAAATTATAATTAATTATTAAATAAATTTGAAATCATTCATTACAAAAAGACTCTTATGATATAACGGTAAATTACACCTATTGAGTACTGCAATTATTGAAACTAATTTAGGAACAATTGTATTTAAGTTACTTCCTGATTTGGCGCCAGAAACTGTAAGAAACTTTGAAAAATTAGCTAAGGATGGATTCTACAACGGGACATTATTCCATAGAGTAATTCCAGGATTTATGATTCAGGGAGGAGATCCTAATACAAAAACTGCAAATAAGAGTACATGGGGTATGGGAGGACCAGGTCATACAATCAAAGCAGAATTTAGTTCAAGATCACATCATCGTGGCATTGTTTCTATGGCTAGAGCACAAGATCCAAACAGTGCAGGTTCACAATTCTTCATAGTTACAACAGATAGCACATTTCTTGATAGACAATACACAGTATTTGGAGAAGTAACAGAAGGAATGGATGTTGCAGATAAAATTGTAAATCTACCAAGAGATCGCAATGATTGCCTCTTGATGAAGCAAAAATGATTCAATCAAAGTGGAATAAATGAATTTAAAGCACATTGCTTTTTTTATGATTTTATTATTTATCATAGGAATTCCAACTGTATATGCACAAATATCAATGGGTGAGAAGGCTGAACAAAAATCAGTTCAAGTTGTAATTAATTCATCAAACGAGATTCATGTAAAACATGTAATTACTTCATCAACTACGCCTAAACAAGTAAATTTGATTGATGGTGAAAGAACAAACCTAAAAGTTTTAGATAAATTAGGAAATGAAATGCAATTTGGAGATAGTGGTGGGAGTATCATAGTTTTCCCATCACAAAATCAAACAATTATAGAATATGATCTTGGAAATGTATTGTTTTTGAAAAATAATATGCTAACTTGGGATTTTAAATATCTTCAAACTACTTCTTTCATACTTCCTGAAGAAGCTGATTTGATATTTACAAATAACAGACCAGTAAAATTAGATGAAAAACTTGGAATTACATGTCATGGTTGTCAAATGTTGTTAGAATATTCTATCAATATGCCAAAAATATTAAAAAATGTTCAAGTAGATAACAAAAAATTTGTAATTGAAATTGGAACATTTGCTGAGATTAATAAATTTAATTTTGATCAAAATACAAAAAGGATAAACTTTCAAGTTAGTGGTGATAAACAAATTGTAACACTAGTAATTCCTCAAGAATTATTATCAGGCCCATATAACGTATTTCTTGGAGATAAAAAAATAGCTTTTAGTGAATATATCAATAATGGAACACATGTTTGGCTTAATATGAGACCAGATAATTCTGGTGACATTTCAATTACAAGTACTACAGATATTGGAATGCAAAAACCTACAACACAAGATGATTCTTCAAATGTAAACCAAAATAATAATACTGGATTTCAAAATACTAGTGTCTATGTTATTATTGGAATTATCATAGCAATTGGATTCGCAGCTGCAATAATTATTATGAAGAAAAAGAAATCAGCATCATCTACTGAGTTAAATGATAACAAATTAGAAAATTAAATTTAAAATTTTTATCTAAATAATTAATAAGATTATTCTCCACCTGAACCACAAGAACAAAATCCATACTCATCAATTCTAACATTACAGATAGCACATTTCTCTCCATAATCTACTTCCCAAGGCTCTTTCCCAAACAGTTTAAAATGATCATCTATCTCAAGTGGGATTTCACGTTTTTTCCCCAATGATTAGTATATGTAAAACAACTATACATACATTATTGGAGATAAAATTATGAAAATTGAATGTGGATGTCACTGCATTAATTGTAAGAGTACAAATCTTGAATCAAACAGAATAGGTAAAATTGAAAGTGATGGGTATTTCGATATGCATCATACATGTAATCAATGTAATACACATTTTGATCATTTGGATGGAGAAATTTTTGATAGTTGTGAGAAATGTAAGTATAAAATTAGTTAGAGATTAATGCATTTGTATAAAATAATGTACTCTATTTTCAGATAAATTTTTTAAAATTTCTTTATTAGAAGCCATTTTTGCAAGAGCCTTTGACACATCTAGTGGACTAGCACTCCATCCATATTCTCGTAGTTGTTGAACAGTTTCAGTCACTGTTCTTGGAGAATCAAAGAATCTACTGGTTTCTAAAATTCTTAGTTTTGATTTAATTTCATTGGCACCAATTGATTTTGGTTCATTAAATTCTGGTTCATATGTTTCTGCGTCATCCAAATATTCTAAACCATATTGATTAGATTGAATGGAATCATTTGAAGGTGTAATTTCTTCAACATTATTTTCATAGACAATTTTTGCCTGATTTTCATTTATGTAATTTGATATATTTGTAATAATTTCACCCAAAGTTTGATTATCTATATAGAAATCTCTAGAGTCAACCTCAATTTCGTTCTCACCTAGTTTGATCTTTATTCTAGCCATCTACCAATAAATCGAATGATTTTGATTTATTCTGCTAGCTCTAATGAGCTTTAAGATTAGATCAAAAATTTTACACACATAAATTGGATTTTTTTCCTATTTAGTTAAAAAGCAATTTCGAAATATCACGTGGTATGAGCCCCAAAAGAAAGGTAATAATCATAATCTCAATTATCATTTTAGGTATTTTTGGATATTCTCAGTATGTATTAGCTTCACAAATAGGCGTAACAATTACACAAAGTCATCTTATTGATGAGAGTGAAAGAGGTTCAACTCATGCAGTTGAGGTAAAATTCAGTAATCCTTCTTTATTGGTACTAACTGCAGGCAAAACAGAATTTTTTGTAACTGCAAATAATGAAATGATTGGAAAAGGGGATTTAGATTCATTTGTACTACCAGCACTTGGAACAACTACAGTAAATGGAACATATCTAAGAGATTCTAGTATTGAATCACAAGAAGGAGCAACAGTAAAGATTAGTGGAGTAACAAAATATGATATGATTTTTACATCAATTGATGTTCCTTTTGTATATTATCCAACAGAAGAACAAGCAAGAGAATTTATAAGTAAAAATTAATTTTTCCAAAGAATGTTAACTGTTTTTGGTTCTACTGCTTTAGATACTATAAGAACTCCAAAAAAAACTCTAAAAGATGTTTTAGGAGGAGCTGCAACCTTTGCAGCCATATCAGCAAGTAACTTTGTAGATACTGGATTGATTGCTGTTGTAGGAAAAGATTTTCCAAAAGAATATCATCAAATTTTATCAAAATATCTTGATTTGAAGGGATTAACGATTAAAGAAGGGAAAACTTTTCGTTATGATGGAAGTTACGATAAAACTCTAAGCACAAGAGAAACTTTGAAAACAGAGCTTAATGTGCTTGCAGATTTCAAACCTACAGTTCCTGAAGAATATAAAAAATCACAGTTTGTGTATTTAGCTAATAATGATCCTGATCAAAATTCTGCATTAATTAAAGAATTTGATAAAGTAAAATTTTCAATGTGTGACACAATTGAATTTTGGATATCTACAAAACGTGAATCTGTAATTAAAATGATCAAGGCTGTAGATGCAGTTGTAATAAACGATGAAGAAGCCAAGTTACTTACAAAAGAATTCAATTTAATCAAATGTGCTAAAAAGATAATGGAATGGGGAGCAAAATATGTTATTATTAAAAAAGGTGAGCACGGTTCGTTGATGTTTTTTGATGATGTGATATTTCCATGTGTTGGATTCTCATTAGAAGATGTAGTAGACCCTACGGGTGCTGGAGATTCATTTGCAGGTGCTATGATAGGGTATTTAGCTAGTAAAAATTCTATCAATTCAGCAGAGATCAAAAAAGCTGTAGTTTATGGTAATGTATTAGGATCATTTGCTGTAGAAAAATATGGATTAGATGGATTACTTCAAATTAAAAAACAGACATTACAAAACGAATCAAGTTATATGAAAAGATGATTCGTTTCTAAAAAGATTTAAGTTTGATTATTTCTGTAGATGAGTTGAATATTTGTAAGATATGTCTGAAAAAAATGAAGATCGTTTAGATGAAATTTTCAAACTACAAAAAGGATTATCAGAGATGATGAAACTTGATAGATATCCAAAAGATTCCGAGGGACGTATTTCTGCATTATCTACTGCTATTATGCATGAAGCTGTAGAGTTGCAAAGAACTACAAATTGGAAGTGGTGGAAAACTCCAGTTCCATTTAATGTTTCAGAAGCAAGAGAAGAGTTGATAGACATATGGCATTTTGTAGTACAAGCATCATTAGAGCTGAATTTGACTCCTGATGATATTCTTGAAGAATACAAAAAGAAAAATGAGATCAATCGAGAAAGACAAAGAAATGGATATTAGATTATAGATTTTTTAATTGTTTCAAAGTTTATTTCATTAATTAAATTAACTAGAGTAATTTCATTCTGGAAATAAATTATTTCTGATTTAGTTACAGTAAGAAATGGATCTGGACTAGTAGAATTAATTATTCTTCCACGATTATCAATTCCATTTTTATGTAATTCAAATAAAGAGTGACCTGCCTTATGACCCCAAACTTCCTTACCACAAACTAGTATAGTTTTAATTTTTTTATTTTGGTTAATATATCTAATTAGTGAATCGATTCCTTTATTCTCAGAAAACAGACGTCCCGCTATTCCAACATGATTCAAAAGGTCAGAATTTGAAATTTGTTTTAGTAAATTTATGCTTGAAAGAGTACAAACGGCTATTGATGAATCAGCATTGCCTAAGTAGGCTTCTTCAGGAATAGGAAGTATTACTTTGCATAATTCTCCAATCACATTGCCTAGGCTATTCATTTACTGTATCACGAAGGGTTTTTGCGATTAATTCAATATTTTTTGAAGTGACTTTAGGGTGAATTGGAAGTGATAAAACATGAGCAGATGCCCACTCTGTGATTGGAAGTTTAATTTTTTGTTGATAAAATGGTGTTTTATGAACAGGTATAGGATAGTAGGATGCAGCACCAACACCTTTAGAATTTAGTTTTTTTAGAATATTGTTTCTTTTTGAAGCTGCAATTGTGTAAAGATACCAATTAACTTTTTCATTTTTACGTTGTTGAGGAAGGATGATGTCTAAATCAGAAATTAGTTGTGATAGGTGCTTTGCATTTTTTTCTCTTATTTTAAGGAAATCAGGGAGTTTTTTCATTTGTATTGTTCCTATGGCAGCACTGATTTCAGGTAATCTAAGATTTAATCCAAAAATTTTAGTATCATATCCATGAACCATTCCATGATTTCTAATCATCAGAAGCTTATCGTATAATTTTTTATTGTTTGTGGCAACAAATCCTCCTTCTCCAGAAGTCATTACTTTTGCAGGGTACATGCTCCAACAACCTAGTTCAGAAAAAGTTCCAGCGTGTTTTCCTTTGTATGTAGAACCTAATGATTGAGCAGCATCTTCTATAATTGGTAAATTGTGTTTTTTAGCAATTTCTGAAATTCTATCAATAAAAGCTACATTTCCATAGAGGTGGACAGGTATTATTGCTTTAGTCTTTTTTGTAATCTTTTTTTGTAGATCATCAGGATCCATTGTATAATTTTCTTTTAGTACATCTACAAAGACAGGTTTTGCTCCAGTGGATACAACTGAATTAGCTGTTGCAACAAAGGTAAATGATGGAACTAGTACTTCATCACCTTGTTTGATATCTAAGGCATAAAGCGCAGCTTGCAAAGCTGCAGTTCCAGAATTTACAGCGACCACATATTTTGATTTTATAAAAAATGATGCTGATTTTTCAAATAATTGTACGTGTTTTCCTCCCTTACTAGCTGCAGATGTAAGTGTCCCATTTTTTAGAATTGAAGTAACTGCGCTAATTTCCTCCTTGCCTACAAATGGAACATTTATTGCGATTTTCAACAGATATTCTCCTAAAAACTAGTCTATAAATATCATGAAACAGGCATGAATTTTTATATTTCAAAATTAGGAAATTCGCATAATGAATCATCATCTAGAAAAATCAGATGCTGGTTACAGAGTTTATCTATACATTTTCTATATTTGTGGTTTCATTATGGCAGCTAGTCTAATTTTTGGAGTTTACATCACGATGATAGAATGGATGGAAAATGGAACGTATGTAATGG
This sequence comes from Candidatus Nitrosarchaeum limnium BG20, assembly GCF_000241145.1. Lineage (NCBI taxonomy): Archaea > Thermoproteati > Nitrososphaerota > Nitrososphaeria > Nitrosopumilales > Nitrosopumilaceae > Nitrosarchaeum > Candidatus Nitrosarchaeum limnium. The sequence goes on from NZ_AHJG01000010.1 coordinate 73,365, forward strand.
GAGAAGCAATACAGAATACATTCATTCCATTTGAGAATTTTTCAAGAGTTTCAACATGGATATTTTTTTCTACTATTATTGGATGGTATTGTGTTTCAAGAATAGGATGGAGAAGAACTGCAGGGAATAAAATTATTGGTATGAGAATGGCATTACTTCAGTTAATGTTGTTAGGATTTGCAATTATTACTCTTTACGAAGTATTATACAATTTTACCGTATTGAATGCAGCAATTACTGCAGGAATGATTAACGGAAATGTACCAAATATAGATATGCTGTCAATTGCATATCCTGATTCTGATAGACCATGGAATTTAGTTTTTGCAACTAAAGTTTTTCTTGCAGCATTCATAATTAGTGCCCATGCATTTTATCTTAGTACTAAACCTAGAAAAAGTTTAGAGGATCCTCAAGAATAAAAGACATTTCATTTTAATGAAAATATTTTCCCTAGTTTTTCTTGATCAGATTTTACTTTACCAAATGCTCTTCTATGTGCAGGATTACAGAATTTTACAGTTTCTGAACGAGGATCATTTTTTCTTGTTTCGTCTATAATTCGACCACACCAAAAACAATATTCTTTTTTAATTGCTCCTAGTTCCCATCCTAAAAACTTGGAATCATAATATCCTCTTTCTTTAGGACGTATAGAATTTAGAAAATTTCCAGTATCAGATTGAACCCATATGTTTTTAATTTTAGGATGAAATGATTTATTCCATCGTCTCTGCTTTTCGTCCCAAATTATCTTATTTTCAGTACAAAATTTAAAAAACTGTTCCTCAAATTCCTTTGAAACCATAATTTTGATAATATTTTCGCCTATGAAAGTATTCGTAAAACATAATCTCTTTATGATTAAGTGATTTTTATGAACTTTTTAGAATCAATAGGCTTTAAATCTAAAAATTAGTTTTTCTACTAGAACATGCTATACTGATCATGGGTTTATTTGGAAAATCAATTGAAACAAAATGTAAGAAGTGTGGAACAGTTCTTACGGATCCAGAAAGAATGAAAAAACATCAAGAGGTTGCTCATAACAAAAAAAAGGAAAAGTGTAGAGCTTGTGGTTCAGAATTTGATACTTCAGAAGAACTAAGAAAACACAAAAAAGATTGTAAATAATTTGGATTTCCTAAAGCCTGCTAAATTTCAAAGATTTAATTTTTTATTAATCAATATTTGTGATAAAGTTCATCTTTTCCTAATTTGTATATCTTAGAAAGTTCATTGTAAGCTTCTTCTTTACTTAACAAATTTTTTTGTGTCAACATTCGAAATTTTTCATTGTACTCAATATCATCATGATAACCATTCATACAAAATAATCTTGATTTGTTTTTTCCTCTATATTCATTAATTATTCCTTTTTTAATTAAAACATCAATATAGTTAGTTAAATTTTGGTGTTCGATTTTTGCTTCAATTGATAATTGCATGAAAGAGATCCAGTTTTTATATGTAGTAAATTTTTGAATTATTGTAATAATTCTTTTTTCTCCACGTTGCCATTTATCTTCAATCATAATTCTCAGTAAATTCCAATTTATGATTTATCTCTCATTAATAAAAATTAATTATTATTGTCAGATAAATTTAGTGTACTTTTTGGTTGACGTTTTAGGGCTTTTTCTATTGCTTCTAAATTTGCAATCTCGTTTTTTGAGCTTATCGTTAAAGTTTTAATCATTTCTGAGCCTAATTGTACAGATTGTTCTGGTAATGTATCAAGAAATTTTTTTAATCCTTTTTTGTAGTTTTCAATGAGTTCCAATCCTTCCTCAAGTGTCATAAAAATGATTAATCAATTGGTTATTTCAAATCTTGCAAATCCCAACAAATTATTTCAAATAACTTTATAGACCTACATCTCCGAAGTTGTTTTGATTTGGATATAACAGAAAAAGTTGATTTAATTGAAAGACCGCCTACTGAAGAGGTTGTTACACATGATGAATTAATTGAATTATTCAAAACAAATTCATCTCCAAAACATTACATTGGTTTGGAGATTTCAGGATTTTTACATTTAGGTAGTCTAATCAGTACTGGTTTCAAAATTAATGATTTTGTCAAGGCAGGTGTGAAATGTACCATATTTCTTGCAGATTGGCATACGTTGATCAATGATAAATTAGGTGGAGATTGGGAAATGATTTCTAGAGTTTCAAAATATTACAAAGACGCTTTCAATCTAGTTTGTCCGGAAGCGAATATTGTATTAGGTTCAGATTTGTACAAAGAAAAATCAGAATACTGGTCTGAACTTGTGAAATTCACTAAGCATGTCTCACTAGCTAGAACAATGAGGACACTTACTATTATGGGACGTTCTGAAAACGAAGAAAAAATTGATCTTGCAAAATTACTGTATCCTCCTATGCAAGCAGTTGATATTCATTTTTTGGATGTTGATATTGCTCATGCAGGAATGGATCAAAGGAAAATCCACATGTTAGTTAGAGAAGTTTTTCCAAAAATGAAATGGAAAGTCCCTGTTGCTGTTCATCATAAATTATTACCAGGTCTTTCAAAACCAGCTACTACAAATGACTCACAGATTTTAGGAAAAATGAGCAAATCAGATCCAAATTCTGGAATTTTTATTCATAATTCAGATGATGAGATTCGAACAAAGATCAAAAAAGCATGGTGTGAAGAAGCAAATATTCAGAATAATCCATTATTAGAAATTTCAAAACATGTTATTTTCCATGAATTTAGTGAGTTCAAAGTAGAAAGGCCAGAAAAATTTGGTGGTAATATGTCATACACGGAATATAGTAAATTAGAATCAGATTTTGCAGAAAAGAAATTACATCCTACTGATCTTAAACAAACTGTTGGAGAATATATAGTTAAGATAATTTCTCCAATTCGAGAAAAGTTGAATTTGAGTGAAGAGTTATTTGAAGCAATTAAGAAGAGTTACTAGACCTTAAGATTCGGATTAGTTTGTTCTTCTAAATTATATTTTGATTTATACCCTCTAGGGTTGATCATCAAATCTTTGTAGGTATAAGTTGATGAATTTCCAATAATTACTGTACTAATCATACCCAACTGATCAGAATGATTTGGAAGATTCTCTAAATCTGTCATAACAATTGTTTGTGATTCTCTGAAGGCACCTTTGATGATAGCTACAGGAGTTGTGGGTTTTCTATATTTCAAAAGGATTTTTCTTGTATCTTCAAGTTGATGTATTCTTTTTTTACTTGCTGGATTGTAAATTACAATTACAAAATCACCTTGTGCAGCGGCTTCAACTCTTTGTGTTATTATTTCCCATGGCACTAACAAATCGCTCATGCTTACAACTGCAAAATCTGTCATTAATGGAGAGCCAATTATTGATGCACATGAGTTTAAGGCAGAAACGCCTGGAACTATTTCAACTTGTAAACCATCCTTAGGATTCCAGTTTGTTGCAGCAAGAGTTTCATAAATTAATCCAGCCATTCCATAAATGCCAGGATCACCACTTGAAACAAGTGAAACAATTTTTCCAGATTTTGCTAAATCAATGCATTGATGAGCACGTTCAACTTCTTGAGTCATAGCATAACGATGAACTGTTTTTCCTTCAATAAGATCTTGGACCAAATTAACATAAGTTTCATACCCTACAATTGTATCACTTTCTTCAATTACCTCTTTGGCCCGAAATGTCATGTGATCATGGTGTCCAGGTCCAACACCAACAATGTAGAGTTTGCCAGTCAATTTAACAATAATTTTTCTTTCAAGTAATTTATCCCTTTAGTGATTTGTTTTTTATTGGAATGGATCTATGATTGGACCATTTATGACATATTGGTTGTTCATGGTACGAGCTAAACTAACTAAAATCAGGTCTTTTATTTTAGACGAGGTAACATCAGAAATAGTTTCAAGAATTGATGCATTTTCTGGATTGTTCCATTCAATGTTGTATACACGCCATATTGGGCTGTAACGATCATCACCAGGCATTACTGAAATAATTTCTGCCTGATATCCTAAAGATCCAGAACTTTTGATTCCATTTTTGAATTGATAGAGATCTGACTTGGAGGAATTTGTTATCAGATGTTCAGAAACGGGTGAGAAAGGAATTCCCATTATTTTAGCTGGACCAGAAGGTGTTGTATCAGTAATTATGTAATAAATTGTTTTTCCATCAGGTCCCCATCCACGATGAGCAACAAATGTTACTGTCATCTCATCTTTGTTGATTTCAGTAATCTGTCCTCCATCAAATTTCAAATTATTTGTGATTTCTTTATCATTTCTTACAAGCATCTGACCATCTGGCCAAATAATTTGAGGTGTGTTAATTACAATACCAGTTTTATTAAATTCAACTCTTCCATTCTTTTCTGCATTAATGATGTCTTCGTATGATTCAAGAGTTGATGCATTTTGTCCTTTTTTCCATGTAACTTCAATTACCGAATTTAGTGCACTATATTTTTGTACTTGGGAAGGAGTGCTAGAGAAAACTTCTTTTTGACGTCCATATATGCCGTCTCCGTTAACTCCATTCTTAAAAACAAATATTGTTTGCAAAGTATTCTCTGATATTTTTTTAATTTCTGGTGCAACTTCTACTTTCCAATTTTGTTTTTTAGTAATCATTTCAGCATATTCTTTTTGGCTAGAATCAGTTATAATGTAAAAAACGGATTTTCCATCATAGAATCCCTCATGCATTGGAATAGATGCTGCTATGTTTGCTCTTGAAAGTTCTAATGGTGGATTTTGTTGAACTTGAATTTTTTGCATTGTTACTTCGGTTGGTTGTCCTCGAATCCAACCATCAATACTTACTGTAGCAGTGAATTCTTTTGAATTTGTAGAATGTAATGCCAAGGCTGCGCCCGTAAATTCAAGTGAGCCTGATTTAGCCTTAAGATCAATTAAAGATATTGCGTAAACGGTCTTTCCATCAATAGTCCATGTTGATTGTCCTTTTACATCATCATTGTTAATTTCATGTAAAACTACAATTTCAACAGGTTCACTAGATGTAAAAGTCATCGAACCAACATAAAGAGTACCTTGATTTGGTGATAAAATTAATGCTAACTGATGGTTTTCATGTCCTTGTCCTGGATCTTGTGAAGATGTTATTGTTTTAGTAAAATTAATTTTTTTTGTAGAATTTGCATTAACATAGTTATCAGAGACAAACGAAACTGTTAGAGCCCCAATGATAAAAATTCCTACAATCAAAATAATTGTAAATTTATTCAACGAAATTCATTGAAATTGTTTCCCTTAAATGATTTTAGTTAATTTTATCGAGTTCAAATGCTTCATGTAATGCTTGAACGGCTATGTTAGAATCAGCATCTTTAACAACAAATGCCAGATTTAACTCTGATGAGCCTTGAGTAATCATTGCAACATTAACTTTATTTTTCTCTATTGCTCCAAATACTTTGGATGCAACACCTACAGTACCACGCATACCTAAACCAATAAGTGCAATAATTGCAACATCTGTAGTTACTTCTAGTTTTTTGATGATTTTTCCTAAAAGTTCCATTTCTAATGCGTTAACTGCTTTGTCAAGATCAGTATTTTTTACTACAATAGTAATACTAGATTCTGATGGATTTTGAGAGATCATCATTACGTTTATGCTCGCTTTAGCAAGTGTAGCAAAAATTTTTGCAGCTGTTCCAGGAGTACCAACCATACTACCTCCACGTATATCGATTAATCCATTGTGACGGATGTTACTTACACATTTTACGGTATTTTTAGTGGATTTTGAAGGTGAATCAGTTACCAAAGTCCCTTCATTTTTTAAATTAAAGGAATTTCTTATTTTCATAGGAATTTTTTTAGTTAATAACGGTTCAAATGTTCTAGGATGAATTTGTTTGGCTCCAAATAATGCCATTTCAATTGCTTCGATATAAGATACTTCTTTGAGTAATTTGGCATTTTTCACAATTTTTGGATCTGCCGTCATTAGACCATCTATATCACTCATTAACCAAATTTCATCGGCCTTAATACAAGAACCAATTATTGTTGCAGTATAATCCGAACCACCTCTACCAAATGTAGTAATATGTCCATGTTGATCAGCTCCAGTAAATCCACCCACTACGGAATTATTTTTTTGGAAAATTGTAAGTCTATTGTTTGTGAGACTCGTAGTCTAGTAGTATCCATTAATGGTTTTGATTCTCCAAAATTTGAATCAGTAACAATTCCAACTTCTTTACCAGATAATGAGATTGATTTTTTACCTAGATCA
>NZ_AHJG01000009.1:0-22900 GCF_000241145.1 Candidatus Nitrosarchaeum limnium BG20
GATATTGATGTTCCACCATATTTTAGAACAAGTCTCAATTCAAAATACCTGAAGCAGTTAATCTTTAAATGCTTTAACTTTCCACTCGTGGAGCCAAATAGAAGTGAATTCTACCTATGTTTGCTACTTTAAATTCAATTCTTAGAGGTTTTGAACTAGAAAATTCACATGTAATTTGGCCTGCAGTTGTTCCTACGGCTTTAACTACTGGGTTAAGGTATTCTAGGCTGTAAGTACCCACACTGTCCTCTTTGGAAGAGATTTCACCTATTTCTTCTGCATCCTTTTCAAGATCAATAACAACTTCTCCTGAATCACCTTTTCCAGAAAAATCTGCTTTAGAATCAGATGTGTGAATGGTAAGATAATCAGATACGACTTGAACATCTCCTAGAATCTTGTCAAATCTTGATGAGGATAAAGTGATTTTAGAATCATATGGAATTTTTGGTAAAGGTGTATCAGTTGCAGAGCTTTCTATTAAACGCATTTTGTATTTTTTATTTTTACCAACTGTAACGAGTAACATGTTTTGTTCAGAAATACTAATTTCTATGCTATCTTTTTTATCTGCTCTTTTGATAAGTTTAGAAAATTCATCTATTCTAACTCCAAATTTTATATCACTATCACATTCATATTTTTCAAATGCTGAATTTGGCCAAGATATATCGATTAAAGCTACATGTGATGGATCCATTCCTCTAAAAGTAATTCCTTCAGCTGTTGCAACAAAAGTAGCTTCTTCTACAAGTGTTGATATTGCTGAGATGATTGCTTTTAGATCATCTGAACCACTTGTTTTTGCTTCGAAAGTCAAACTAAATCTTTTGGGTTTTATGTTCCAGTTAAACGTTATGCGTAATTACGCCAAGTGTATCTGCATTTAGAACATCGGTAGAATTGAGTTGTAGGTTCATCGGCACTTCTAGTTTGCAACATCCACCAAACTGCTTCATCGTTTCCACATTTTTCACATTCAATTTTAATTGTAGGTAAAGTTTCTGTCGCTTCATTTTCAGTCAATACATTGAATTGTGATTCTTGTTCTTCCACAACTGTTTTTGTCTGCTTAGTTTCTTTTCCCTCAACATAATCACATTTTGGGCATTGGAGACCAGAATCACCTTTTTTTAATTTGACCTCACAACTGGGGCAAAATTTCATCTAATTTACCTTAATTTTAGAATTAAATAATTGTTTAAAATCATTAGCCATTTTTAGTGCTGAATCTGTTGCTTTTTTGATTTCTTGCATCGGTTTAGAATTTGAGTTGATTTTCATCCAGCATTCATTGGTAAGAGGATGTTTGACAATTACGCCTGCAAAATCGATGTTTGATTCCTTTAGAAGCTCATGTTGAATTATGTATAAAATTCCTATATCAGTTTCTGTAATAGAAAGGCTAATTTCCTTAGGTTCTGAACTGATTACTTGAGCATTCATGTATTCGGAAAAAGCACTTATTGTGGATATAAATCATTATGAGCGGTTAGAATGGGAGAAAGTATGATTTCAGACATAAGTATAGCAAAAACTAAGGATGAATACGCATTAAATGACACTATTGAAGTCAATGTCAGTTTTAAAGTCGAAGGTGGACTCAGAGATTCCTTCAATGAGGCAAATTGGACCAAAGCTTACAACAATAACGATGTATCATTCAAAATGAAGTATGGCATAAAGTTGATTTCAGGTGGATTTAGGAAAAAAGAGGTTGGTAAAACAATAGACACATACAGAAAAGCATCGATTTTTTGGACAAGAAATCCTAAATTGGTAAATCCCCATAAGGATAGAAGAATTTGGGTTCAAGTAGCCAAAAATTTTGAGCCATTTATCCGATTATCTGAAGAAGAGGTAAGACAAGAATTATTTGATTTTAATGAAAAAATTGTTTTCAAGGGATCAGATTTAGGAAAAGGCAAACACAAGATTGGTGCCGAAGTCTTTGCTTCTTGGCAAAAGCATGATTATACAGAGCCAGGAAATATTAAAAATAACTCTAAAGAAATCGAGATCACGATCAATTAGGGATATAAGGAACTTTTTTTGGTAATCAGTATGGCAAAATACGACGGTCTATTGGGACAACCAATTCTTGAAGTAGAAGAACCTGATAAAGAAGGAGGTATTACTTTCATCTTCAAAGATAACAGATTTTTGTTCATTAAAGTTGTGGATGGAAAGTTGGATGCCGTATCAATCCCAGAGTGAGAAAAATATGGACAAATTTGAACAAATTAAAATGATTGAATTGGTAAAGGTTGAAGATCCTGATTCTGATGGCGGAATAACTCTAGTATTTCAAGAGAACAAAACATTAAAGATCAAAATTGTGGATGGAAAATTAGTATCAGAATTTATCTAATCTATTTATTTTTTACATGTTTTTCATAAAATGTAATAGCTAATTCTTGCACTTCAGATTGAATTGAACCTGGTCTTTCTGTTCTAATTTTATTAATTGCATCTTTAGCAGAAAATTTTTGATATTTTACAAAATAGCATGCGAGTATAGTTCCTGCTCTTCCCATTCCAGCTGCACAATGAACCATTACTGTTTGATCATTGGAAATTTTTTCATGAATAAAATCAACTGCGGTATCTATTCTTTCCATATCAGGAGCAGTAAGATCTGGTGTAGGTACATGTAAGTAACCAATAGCACTTACCCATTCATCTGGTAATGCATTTTCAGTCATAGTTACGATAGAAGTAACTCCTTGGTTTATTATCCAATCAAATTCATCAGAACTTGTAGGCATTCCTGAACCTGCAAGTTTATCTTCGATTAACCACGAAAAATTAGTCGGTTTTTTTGTAATTTTGCCATGAACCTTTCTCCAAATATTTCCAGGTTTACTCATAAAAATTATTGAACTTTCCATACTTTTAGCATTGCGAAAAATGGATGTGCCTTATATGGGAAAATCACGTATATAGAATTAAGATGAACAAAGAGGCTATTCTTTATGAAAAACTACCTAATGAAAAAGTTCGTTGCACAGCATGTGCAAGATATTGTGAAATGGGTAAAGGACAAGTGGGGTTATGTGGAATACGTGGTAATGAAAATGGAAAGTTAGATCTATTTGTTTATGGAAAGGTGATTGCAGGTCATGTTGATCCTATAGAAAAAAAGCCAGTTATTCATTATAAACCAGGTTCCAAAGTATTTTCTATCGCTACTACAGGATGTAATTGGCTTTGTAAGTATTGTCAGAATTATGATATCAGTCAAAGAAGAAAAGTCGAGGGGGTAGATATGACTCCAAAACAAGTGGTACAAACAGCATTAGATAATGGTGCTGATGGAATTGCATATACATACAATGAGCCATCTATATTCATCGAGTTTGCAAGAGATTGTGGAGTAATAGCTCATCAAAAAAATCTTTACAACATATTTGTATCAAATGGATACGATACTCCAGAATCAGTAAAAATGATGGGTGAATTTTTAGATTCGATTACTGTTGATTTCAAAGGTAATGCAGAACCAAATTTTACAAGAAAATTTATTGGAATTCCTGATCCACAACCTGTTTTTGATACATTACTAGAAATTCGTGATAAAACAAAGATTCATGTGGAGATAACAGATCTTATTGTTCCACAAGTAGGAGATAATTTAGAGTCTGCAGAAAAATTATGTAAATTTATTTATGATCAATTTGGTCCGCAGATGCCAATTCACTTTTTACGTTTTCATCCGGATTATAAAATGATGGAATTTGATTCTACTCCTGTCAAGACACTTGAGAAACATTATGAAATTGCAAAAAAAGTTGGATTGGATTATGCATATATTGGAAATGTGCCAGGACATCCACTAGAACATACGTATTGCCCTGAGTGTAAGAATATTGTAATCAAAAGATATGGTTTTGATATTGAAGGGTGGAATCTAGATGATAAAAACAAATGTAAATTTTGTGGAAATCAAATTCCAATAATTGGTAAGTTATCAAAAAATTATAAAAAAAATAGATTTCATTTTGTTCGTTGAATAGCTAATGCTCTTACAGGGGAGCCAGTTGCATCTTTAAGTTTTAATGGTAAAATGATAAAATCAAAATGTTTTGAATAAATTTTATGTAGATTTGATAAATTTTCAACAATTAAGATATTGTTTTTTGCGAATATTTTGTGAACACTATAAGTTTTATCTTTTCCCAGATCTATATTAGGTGAATCAATTCCAACTAGATTGACCTCTTTTGAAACAAGATAATTAGCGGCGGATTGTGATAGTCCTGGATTATCAATGAAGTAAAAATCCCTATTCAGATAATTTTGCCATTCAGTATGGAATATTATTGATGAGTGTTTTGGAATATTATTATTATTTCTTTCAAATGTAATCAAGTCATTTTTTGTAATTGCTTGATTTTTTCCTTTTTTGATTTTTATTAATATTGCATTTCCCATTAAGCGTTCAAGGGATATTTGATGTACTTTTATACCATTTTTGACAAAATGGTATGGTGCATCAAGATGGGTTCCAGTATGAGAACTAAGAAATAACAATTCTAGATTATATCCATCATCTTTTAGTGTAGACCACAAAATGAATTGTGTTTTTGGAGAGCCAGGAAAAGTAGGAGTGGATGGAGATACCGTTAATGTTAGATCTATTGGTTTCACAATAGTGAATTCTTGAAGAGATTAATCAGTTTTTGAGATCTATGAAAGGTTAAATAGTGTTTTATGAAAATCTGCAATGTGCCTACTGCTTATGTCCTATTGAATTCTGATTTAGGATCTGATGAATCGATAATAGCTGATATCAAACGTATTCTTGCAAATGAGGAAATGAGTTATGAGGTACAAGGCGTCTATGGAGTTTATGACATAGTCTTGAAATTATCATCAAATGACGCTGAAAAATTAAGGTCAATAATCACCAATAAAATTAGAAAAATAGGAAAAATCCAATCAACTCTAACAATGATGGTAATAGAAGAACAAGAAAATCTATAGATTTTTTATTGCATCAATAACCTTAAGAATTTCTGATTCAGTATTGAAAAAATGTGGAGATGCCCGTATAATTTTCTGTTCTAAAATTTCTCTAACGGCCAATACAATATTTTGTTTCTCTAATTTTTCAACGATTATCTGTGGATCATAACCTTCTAGATTAAAAGAGACTATGCTTGTTCTTTCTTGAGCATTTTCAGGTCCATAAAGAATAATATTTTTAATTTTAGATAATTCTTCTCGCAAAAGATTTGAGAGAAGGAGGTTTTTTGTACGTATGTTTTCCATGCCAAATTTAAGAAGGTAATTTACAGATGATTCTAAACCTACAATTCCTACATAATTACGAAATCCAGTTTGAAATTTATCAGGAATGTCTTTGAAAGCTAAATTTGTATTATCATAAAGCATTGCTGATTCTCCACCGATGGTTAAAGGTTCTAATAACTCATGTGATTTTTTATTGCAATAAAATAATCCTGTTCCCATAGGCCCACATAGCCATTTTGACCCATTAAATGACATAAAATCACATTTTGTTTTTGCCACATCAAAATTACCTATGCAACCAATTGTTTGTGCAGTATCAATAAAGAACAAAGAGTTATTCTCAAGCAAGCTTCCAATTTTTTCAACAGGTAAAATAGAACCAGTATTATACAATGCGTGACTAACTGCAACTAATTTGGTATTTTTATCAAGAAGTGTTTTAAATTCATCAAAATTAAAAAATCCATTTTTATCTATAGATAAATTTTTGATTTCAGTTTTATTTTTTAATCTAAGCCAAGGATAAAAATTTGCATGATGCTCATGTGAGAATCCACGAATTATAATATTAGAATTTTTTTCAAACGTAAGACCATTTGCTACTAGGTTTATTCCATCTGTAGTACTTTGTGTTAAAATTACTTCTTCAGGTTGACAATTGATAATTTTTGATATAACTTTTCTAGTGTTTCGTAATTTTTCATCTATAAACGGTTTTGAATCTATAGAATCTGGTCCCATTTTATTATAAGAGACTAGAAAGTCTTTCATCGCCTCAATACTTTGTAAAGGCATTATTGAAACAGAGGCATTGTTTAGATAGATTTTACCAGAATTAGGAAAATCTTCCGAGATGTCTTTTGAAGTCAAATTCATTATTATATCTGATAAATACTATCTTAGTGTTGGATAAAAATCATGAACCAATTTTAGATAATGATTTGGCATCTATAAAAAATGAATTTTTAAACAAAAGTCCAAACATAATTTTATGCTCAGAACCTTTTCTTAAAACTACATTTGTAAATGAATTAATTAATTCATATAAGTTTCCAGTGATTTTTTTAGATTTTGATTTACATTATAGTGGTTATGTTGTTTCAGAAATGATTAAAAAAAATTCCAATGTAGAGATTTATCGTCCAAATAAGACAGATTGGAAACAAATCATATTAGAAATAGCAAAAAAAATATCAATTGAAAAAACTTTGATCGTGATTGATTCACTAAATGGATTTTATGGTATGTTTGATGAGAAGGAGTCTGGCAGATTCATTAATGCGTCATCAATGTTACTTTCATCTATTGGAAGAGATAGTAATTCTTTGGTGATAATTACTGCCATAGTAAGAAAAAACGATAGTAATGAATGGATATTATCTCCAGGAGGCAGGCATATTATTGATTCAAAAAAATCTGGAATGTATAATCTTAGTAAAATTGGTAATGATATGATCTTTAGTTCATTAAATCAAATTGGAAGTACTGAAAAAAAATTTAAGATAGATATTTTGCTTTTTGAATAGTTTTATGATAGCGATCAAAAATTAAAACGGTGTTATAAAATTTGAAACGCCGTTATAAGACCAATTTTTTGGGTAAATTATATTAAGATCAAAAGAGTAAAAAATTTCGTTATGCCAGTAGGAATTATTCCAGACATCAGCGAACAAATGTGTATCGGATGCGCACTATGTGTAGAAATCTGTACAACATTGGGACCAGATGTACTTAGAGTAAAACCAGTCGAAGGCTGGAAGAGAGGTAAAGCATTTGTATTTTATCCAGAAAGATGTATCTCTGATGGTGCATGCATCGGTGTATGCCCAACAAAAGCAATCTTTTGGATGAGACCAATGGACTTTACCGTAGGACAACCAGTTCCACTCTACAAGAACTCAGTCTTCGTAAAAGGTTGGACCGAATTAATCGATTAGATTAGGTCATCATTTTTAATTTCTTTTTATTATTTTAAATTTTAACACTACCGTATTTTGGTTCAGAACTTTTTGGTTTTTTCTTCATCCAATAAATTGCTACAATAAAAACTGCTGCTGGAGCTAATATTATGACAGTAAGCAATTCGTAATAGAACTCTAAACGTTGTGCAGGTTTGACATGTATTTGTTCATGAGATATTTTATCAGGATTATCATAAACTACAGTAGAAAATTCTGTAGTCCTTGCAGCCTTTGTAGTAATACCACTCACAGATTTTTCATCAACAGTTCCTGCAGTATTTGTAATTCCTTCAAATTTTATTATAATTGGACCAGAATTATCAAATGCAAAATTTCGATAATCTCCACCTATTTGTGTTAATCCAGTATCACGATAAATCTCATTACCATTTTGAATCAAGATGAAATCATATTTCATCTTAGCAAGATTGGTGTTTGTTGCTGCATTATAAAATTGATAGATAAATTTTACCTCTTCATGTGTTTTAATAACAGACGGTTCCCATGTGAGATCAACTTCGATCATTTTATCTGGAGTATCTTGAATTACTGGAAATTTTTCTATTTTATTTCCAAATGCATCATGAGGATAATCTAATAATGATTCTTTAACCACTATTCTTCCTTCCATCCAAGGATGAATAGAACAATAATATGAAAATAAACCTGATTTGTCAAATGTGTAAGACCATGATTCATTTGGCATGAATCTATCACTGTCAAACAAACCATCAGGTGTTCCAAAATCCTTATTCATCCAACCAAATCTTCCAGAACTTTCTCCACTGGTTACAGTGTGACCTTCTTTGTCATCATTTATCCATGTAACAGTATCTCCAATGTCAACTGATAATACTGATGGATCATACCATACCTCAGCAGGTGTATTTAATTCTGGATTATAAGCTCCAAATGGGATATGAATTGTGTAATCTTCTGCATATATTGAGGAAAATGAGCCTAAAATTACTACAATAATTATGAGTATTTGATAATACACAATATGTTTTATAATTTAATTTGAATATAATGTTATGATGATTTTCAATGATGATTTTCAATTTTTTAGAATTGAAAATCAGTGATAATCTAAAGTGCATTTTTAAGTTACTATAACTTAACGTCTAATTATGAAACGGATCGAAGTGATTGTACAAAGTGAAGTTTCTAAACAGGTTGTAAGAGCAATAAGAAATGCAGGTGTTGGCGGAGTAACATTGATTCAATCTTTAGGACAGGGTGCAGGCGAACGGCCTGAAATTGGAGGACATCAAATTGAATTCAATTCAACAGATGTAATAATTACTGTAGTTCAAGATTCGATGGTAGATTCTGTGGTTTCTGCAATAATGAAAGTTGCTCATACAGGAGAGAAGGGAGATGGAAAAATTTTTGTTTCTAATATTGAAGAATCTTATGATATAAGTACAAAAGAAAAGTCAACTGAATTAATTTGATTTTATTTTAAAATTATGATTATACAATATTCTTTCTGGTAACAAGATATCCAGAATAATCAGAGCCAGGAACTGTAGAATCAGCAATTTTTTTAAATATATAATCATCGAAATTTTTTGCAGCATCATAAAATTCTTCACCTAAAATCAGTCTATTTGCAGGTGCAAGTCTGTTAATCTTGGCACAGCGATTTACTGTACTTCCAAAAATATCATTAACTGATGATATTGAAGTTTTTGCTATTCTAACAATTCCAAAAGTAGAACTAATTCTATAATCAAAGATAGGTAATTTTTGTTCTTCAAGTTTTTTGATAATATCATCATGAGATTCACATAAGGTTAAGCAACAATCAAGACATTTTTTTAATGTTAACTCCTCTTCCAAATTGATAACAGGAAAATAGAATAACAATGCATCTCCAATGTTTTTTACTACTATTCCTCCAAAATTTCTTACAATTTCAGCAATAGAATTTAGAAAAATTTTATAAAATTCACTGGTTTGTGATTCTGATAATTGGTAAGTAATTTTTGTAGAATTCATAATATCTACCATGCACACACAGTATTTTTCGCTATAATCTGAAAATTGTAACAAAATATCTTCTTGTTGTTTTATGACATCTTCTTTTTCTTTGATTTCAATTAATGATTTTTGTAGTTTTTCAGTCATTAAATCAAACGCTTGTGATAGTTCACCGATTTCATCTTTTGTTGTAATATTAGTTCTAACTTTAAAATCTCCATTTGAAACTTGGTTTGCAGCATTTTTTAATTTTATTAGAGGACGTGAGATAGTTTTTGAAATTATGAAAGCAACAACAATCATTGCAGCAGTAATCATAAGACCTGTTTGAAAAATTCTATCTTGAAGTACTAAGATTGGTTGAATTGTTTCTGCCTCATCAATTTCTGCAAGTAAAACGAATCCTAAATCTTTAGCACAATATGAAGAACCATGAATGTCAACTTCTCTATAATCTTTGTAAATTCCTGCAAAATCTTTTCCTTCTCTAAAACATTTTTGTACAGGAACAGTATCAACTTTTTGTTTAAATATTGCATTGTTTATGAATCGAGATTCTGAAAGCATCAAAAATCTTTCATTGACAATATAGACTTCACCAGTATCTCCTAATCCACTTTTATCCGTCAAAATATTATCTAATGATTCAGTTCTCATTCTAGAAATAATCACTCCTATAGGTTCATCATTTTTTTTGCTGTCTACAGCAAAAATTGGAGAAACTATAATCATTTTTTTACCAGTAGGTGATGGTTCAAAATCAATTATTGATTTCTGTAATCCTTTTTGGAATAGTGGATCTTGAAGAAAACTATTATCAGTTAATTTTCCAAGAGAAAAGAAAACTTTTCCAGTACTTCCAATAATTTTAACATCTTCAAATCCTATTGAAAATCCAACCAAGGTTTGAAATGCTTGAACTTGAGTAAGGAAATCTCTACGTTTACTATCTCTTATTTTATCAAATTCATGTTCAGATGTATTATCTAATTCAGTAACAAGAATTTTTATCATTGGATCATTTGTTAGAATTTTATTTTGCTCTATTCTAGATTCAAAAAGAAGCTTAACGGCATTTCCACGTGTTGATGATTCTCCAAGTAGTTGATTGCTGGCACTGTCAGTTAGAATCTGTTCTGCATAATTAAAACTCAGGTATGCTGTAATCAAAATCGTGATTACAGATACCATTATTACTAACAAAATCAATTTTTTATCCATATTAAATGAAATTTGCATTTCAATCCATAGTTGATTTTATATGAATATCAATTCTTCGAGTATTTTACGACTGTAAATCATCAAATGAACTGAATTTTATTTATAGAATCAAAATTATTTTCTATTTTTGAAAAATACTGAGAAATAATTTTGATTTTGTCTATGAATTAATTTCTAAAGAATCCAAATCTAGAGCCAGGTTTAGAATTTGGATTTTTTGTGGTTTTTTTTGATAAATTATCTAACATTTCATATGTAATTGTAAATCCATCACCTACCATAGTAGCATCTTTTTGATATTCATTTTTGTTAGGGACAAATTCGTCTGCTAAATCTCTAATTTTTTTAGTTTTTATATCAAATAATCTAATTTCTTTACCATTATCAAGTTGAATAAGTGCATCATTACTAAGGCCTTGTATAGAAAAGCTTTCAAAAAATCTAATTAATCCATTTTTTTTCAATTTAATGACTACATTATAGGTAATTTTATTTCCATACAATAAAATTTCTCTGGCATTAATTTGAACATCATCTTCTAGATTAAGTACAATAATAGAATCAGCATCTAGAGAAACTGTATTAACAATATTTTCAGCTATAATTTTTCCTTTTGGAGCAGAGATATAGGTTCGTTGTTCTTGAATTTTATAAATTCCAACTTTTATTTGATCTGGAATTTTATATTTTCTGCCAAAAACATTACCAATTATCACATCACCATTATCAACAATTATTCTCGAACCATTTTCAATTTTATATTTATTTTCAAGTGGATTAACAAATTTGAAATCACCTTTTGTAAGATGAATGTTTGTTCTAAATTCTTCAGTCCATGACGGACTCGTAATATTTCCTTGCATTAGAATAGAACCATCATAAGTTAGATTACCTGCCATAAAATTTCCTTTAATTGAGAGTGTACCGTTAGCTTTTCTTTCTAGTTCTATTTCTCCCAGAGTTTTTGAACCAAACAATTTTGTTCCAGTTAAATTAGTTTTATTCAAATTAGCTGCCCATTCTTCAGCTAATTTCATTTCTTTGAAAAGCTCTTGACCTAAAATTTGATTTTTTCTTCTAATGTCTTCCTCAGAATCACCAGAATAAACTCTAGAATTTTTAATTTTTTCTAAATCTGTTTCAGGATATTTTTTACCAATTTTGAGATCTTCATATGCTTGTTTAATTTTTATAAACTGTTCATTTTCTCCTCCTCTATCAGAATGATATTGAAGTGCTAATCGTCTAAACGCATTGCGAATTTCGATCTCAGTTGAACCTTCAGTGATTCCTAAAATATCATAATTAGTTTCTACCATATCATCTCAATTTTTGAATGTTTTTTCATATTTTCTATACTTTTAGGTTTTACAAAACAAGATATCAAGGATACTAATAAAAATAATCTGAATTAGATCTTTTAAAAATCAATTGAAATTATGATTGGTTAACTGAATAAATTTTAAAAATAATTAGATTATTCATATTGATTATTTAACCACTAAAACAGGAACTTTTGTTTTATGCATCACATAATTTGAGGTGCTACCAAGAAATGCTTCCTTTGCACCACCCATTCCTCTAGCACCAATAACTATCATGTCATATTTTCCTTTCTGTGCAAATTTGACAATTTCAGAACCAGTATGCCCACCTCCGGTTTTGTATTTGAATAATGCTCCTGCATTTTGAGCACGTTTCATTGCGGGTCCAATTGCTTTGATAGCTTTTTTCTGTGCTTCATCTTTCATTTTTTGTGTGTATTTTATTCCTGCGGCTAGTGGCAAATGAAAAACATAGAATCCTGTTATTTCAGCTCCACCCTCTTTTGCAATTTCAATTGCTCTATCTAATCCTCGATTAGAATTTGGAGATCCATCAAGTGGAACAAGGATTTTTTTGAGTTTTGCCATAATAATGCCTATGACTCTTCAAATATAAAAAAACAGTATGATTACCACAGATGAAACTATTGTTTTATTCTAAATTAATTTTTTAGATTCATAATTGAAAATCAAATGATTGTTTTTATAGAAATTGTATTTGAATTATATGATGTCAGTTATTGATATTTGTAAAAAACCAATTTCCATCCTAAAAAATTCTACAATATCAGATATTCTTAAAAAACTATTAGAAAATAATCTCAGCAGATTAATTGTTGTAGAAAATGGAAAACCCATTGGGATTATAACTGAAAAAGATGTAGGATTGTTTCTTTTTTCAGAAACTACCAAACAAGGTTTGGATGATATAATGATCAATAAAATTATGAGGCCTATTTTGTTCATACAAGACAATTCAACACCTGAAAAATCAGCAGAGATTATGCTTGAAAAAGGTGTGAGTTCTTTAGCCATTGGAACAAAAGATGAGATTGATGGAATTTTTACAAAGACTGATCTTGTAAAATATTATTTTGAAAATTATTCATCAAATAATAAAGTAGTTGATTTTATGACGCATGAATATGTATTCACTCATACCGCAGCGCCACTATTCAAAGTTGTAAGGAAAATGATAGAAAATAAGATATCACGGATTATTGTAAAGGATCAAAATGAAAAACCAGTAGGGATAATTTCGTTTAGAGATTTATTTAGAATTTCGATCGAGTTAGGTAGTGAAGAAGACGATTCTGGTTTTACTATTTCAGAACAAATCAGGAAAGGATTTCTTTCTGAGGAAGGATTTGGTGGTATTTCATTAGCACGAGATGTTATGAGTAAAGGAATCATATCAATAAAATTTGATAAAGATTTGAAAAATGCATGTAAATTAATTTTAGAAAATAATATTAGTGGTTTAGCAGTACTTGATGGAAATAATTCTATTGTAGGAATAATTAGTAAAACAGATATTCTAAAAGCCATTAAAATTTGAATAAACTTAATAATTTTATTTTGAATTTAAAGTGATTTTATATAATTTCTAATGGTTTGAGCTGATATTTTTAATAATTTATTTTCCTGCTCGTTTAATTTAATTTCAATAATTTCTTTAATTCCATTTTTATTAATTTTCACAGGAATTCCCAAAGCAACATCTTTTTCACCATATTCACCATTTAATACAATTGATGCCGGTATAACTAATTCATCATTATCTATAATTGCCCTAATAACATCAAAAGTATTCTTAGCAATTCCAAATTCTGACCTAGTTTTTAAAAGTCTCAAAGATCTCCAATAGTTTTGAGTTTCTGTGGAAATTGTTTTTTTATCTGAATCATTAAGCATTTCAGATACGTTTTTTCCATTAATTTTTACCCTGGAAAATATAGGCACCATCGAATCTCCATGTTCTCCCATTACTAATGCATCTGTAATTTGAGATTGTTTAATTCCAAATTTTTCTGAAAGTAAATACCTAAATCTACTAGAGTCCAAACTTGATGCTATTCCAATTACCTTGTTTCTTGAAAATTGAGTTTCTTTTTGAAAGATAAATGTAAGAACATCTAAGGGATTTGAAACTACCAAGACAATTGCTGATGGACAATATTTTTTTATTTTATTTGAAATTTCTTTAATCATTTTAACTTGAGCATCCATCATTTCAGTTCTACTTTTAAGATAAGTTCCTGTACTAGCTGTTATTACAACAATATTAGAACCACTAATTTTAGAAAAATCGTCTGTTCCATGAATTGTTACATTTGAGTTTGCAGGTATTGCATTAGATATATCCAAAGCCTCACCAATTGCTTTACTCTTTGTTCTATTTACAAATAAAATATCATCTAATGAATTAGTTATGCAAAGAAATGCAATTGCGGTTCCAACTTTACCGCTACCTATTATAGAGATCAACTTGATCTCATCTCTTTTATATTATAATTAAGATGAAACAAGTCCTCTTGGAATATTAAAAATGTCTTATTTAAATCCAAAAAATACTAGAATAAATTCATGGCTAAAATGAGTGCATTGCATTGCAATGTAGTCTTACATGTTATAAGAAAAATGAAGATAACTAAAACATGCAACAATTAATTTCAGGAAGAAAAATTGAAGATGATTCAAGAAAAGATGCTATTCTTGAAGTGATCTCTGATAAATATTGTCGAGCAATTTTGGAAAACTCGATGGAAAAACCAAAATCCGCAATGGAGATTAGTGCTGAAACTAAAATTCCAATAAGTACTGTTTACAGAAGACTGCAAACATTACACGATAATAAATTACTTGGAATTTCAGGCTCCATTAGTGAAGACGGTAAAAAATACTTTTTATACAAAAGTAGAATCAAAGCCATTGCCACATCATTTAACGGAGGCAATATAGAGGTTGAAGTTGTTCCAAATATTTCATAACACCTCTTTTTTATTATAACCATGTTTGATAATCAAAGTTCTATTTTAAATCAGAAAATATAATAGAAAAAACATGGAAATAAAATATTCAACACCTGTTATTACCATTAAGCCAGAGTTATCAATCTTTGATGCATTATTAGAAATGCAAACAAAATTTGTAAAACACATAGTAGTTGCTGTTAAAAATATCCCAGTTGGAATAGTCACTGAAAGAGATATCAATAGATTTCTTGGAGAAGATAAAACTGCACATGCAATAAATGAAATTCCGATTAAACACGTAATGCAAAAAAATGTAATTAGTATAACTGACGGTATGGAAGATCATTTTGTTCAGTGTGCAGCAAGAATGGAAACTTTCAAAATTGGTTCAGTTGTTCTTGTAAATGATAATGGGGAAATAATTGGAATTGTTTCAAGAACTGATTTAACAAAATCTTATGCTAGTGTATTTGGTGGAAGATACTCAGTAAAACAATTTATGAATAAAAAAATTGTAACTTGTAGAAAAAATGATTCTTTAAAATTTGTGTCAAGTTTAATGAACAAGAATCAAGTTTCAAGAGTAATTGTAACAGATGAAAATGGAAATCCTGTTGGATTAATTAGTACAAATACATTATTGATACATAGTGATTATTTTACAAATGGTAAAACACGATCTAGAGATTACTTACTTCCAGTAAATAAAGAAAAAATGATAGTAGAGGATTTACTAACTGATGAACTTGTTACTGTTAATGAGGAAGATGATCTTGCAATTGCAGCAAGTAAAATGATAAAAAATCAGATAGGCGGAATTCCAGTTATAAATTCAAATCATAATTTAGTAGGCATTGTGAGTAAAACTGATGTAGTAAGAGCTTTTTCTATTGTAGGTCAACATGAAGAAATAAAGTCAAAGTACAAAGAATTGTACTGAAAAAACTAGTTTTTAATCATGGTTGATTTGATTAACTTGATTTACAAACTAGCGGAGGAGCAATTATGTCTGAACTAAAGCGTGGGATGGGTCTATTTCATCTAACTATGTATGGGGTTGGATTAATTCTTGGGGCAGGAATTTATGTATTAATTGGAGAGGCAGCAGGTTTTGCTGGAGATGCAGTATGGATTGCATTTGTTTTAGGATCTATTGTTGCATTATTTGCTGGACTTAGTTATGCAGAACTATCTGCAATTTTTCCCAAAGCTGCTGCAGAATATACATTTGTGAAAAATGCGTTTAAAAATAATTTTTTTGCGTTTATCATTGGATGGTTAACAGTAATTACATCAATGATTACGGCAGCAACCGTTGCCTTAGGATTTGGAGGATATTTTTCAGAGTTTTTGAATATTCCAATAGTAATATCTGCAATTTTACTAATAGGAATACTCACAATAGTAAATTTCATAGGGATTAAAGAATCATCATGGACAAATACAGTTTTTACAATAATTGAAGCTGCTGGATTAATTCTGATTATCGTAATTGGTTTTACAATTAGTGATCCAGATCCAGTTAATTATTTTGAAAGTCCAACAGGATTTACAGGGATTATTATTGCATTTGTATTGATTTTTTTTGCATTTATTGGATTTGAGGATATGGCTAATGTTGCAGAAGAAGTTAGAAACCCAAAAAAAATAATTCCAAGAGCAATAATTTTATCAGTCATAATTTCAGGAACAATTTATGTTTTAGTTTCATTAGCAGTAGTAAGAGCGGTTAATTGGGAAGATCTTTCATTATCATCTGCACCATTAGCTGAGGTGGCAAAAAGAGGGTTAGGCACACAAGGTCAAATAATATTTTCTGGGATTGCACTTTTTGCCATAACAAATACTGTGTTGATTACACTTGTGGCTGGTGCAAGAATGATTTATGGAATGGCACGTGATAGATCATTCCCAAATATTTTAGCAAAAGTACATTCTAAAACTAAAACACCATGGGTGGCAATTATCACAATCATGTTAGTAGCTATTGGTTTTTCTTTTATTGGTGATATTGTTATTGTAGCAAACATAACAGTTTTTGCAGTTGTAATCACTTTTGGTGCAATAAATTTGTCTGTTATCATACTTCGATATACTGAACCTAATATTGAACGAAAATTTAGAATTCCTGTTAATATTGGTAAGTTTCCAGTCTTACCATTGTTTGGATTAGTAATTTCGGGATATATGGCATTTCAGTTTGAAATGGAAGTTATGCTAGTAGGATTTGGAATCATTGTGATAGGCATAATGTTTTATGTAATTTTTAATAGAAAATCATCTAGAGATAAACATTCAGAAATGATATGATAAAAAATGTACAAAATCAAATTGTCTTACAATAATATTTAAACTAACAAAAAAAATTGATCTATATTTATGCTATAACTTAGTTGGTTGTTTTTAATTTCCAATTCATTATGTTATACCACCAATATTTGTTTGAATTTCATAAATCATAATTAGGAAAATCAAATAAATTGCAAACAATACCATGCTTTGCCATTTCTGAATATGACCATTTCTTATTAGAACAAACAGAACAACTGGCAAACCTATTGCAAAGGAGATCAACGTAGATAATATACCAAAATTAATTTCAACTGGGGATAAAACAAGAACCAATCCAAGAACCAGAGTTATGTTGGTTATACACGAACCAATTATGTCACCTATTGCTAAATCAAGTAATCTTCTTTTAATTGCTACAATATCCACAGTTAATTCAGGTAAAGATGTTCCAAGGGCAATAATCGTAGCACCTATTACAGATTGTTTAATTCCGGTAAATTCAGCTATCGATGAAGCACTATCCACAATCATTTTTGCACTTAATGTTACTCCAGCAATACCAACAAAAAAAAGCAAAAGAGGTTTGTATACAGAACCCTTTTCTCTCTGTTCATGGTTTTGCATTTTGCTTGATTTTAACATGTAATAAACAAAAAAAGCAAAAAGACCAAGTAAAGCTATTCCAATAAATTTACTGCCTTGTTGAACTAGTAACAAAATTAGTGGAATTAAGGATGCTGTTATCAACAATGGGAAAAGGCTTTTTGTTGTTTTCACTTGTATTTTTTTGATTGGAGATAAAAACAGAAACAATGCTGCAATAAGTCCAATATTTGTAACATTTGAACCAAAAATATCTCCTAATGTAATACCTACATTATGAGTATGTGTTGAAAATAAAGCCACACTTATTTCTGGTACTGATGTGGCTACAGCAACTATAACAAACCCAGCGGCAAGCTGACCAATACCAGATCTTTTTGTGACCTTTTCAATAGAGTTTATAGCAAATATTGCACTTTTAACTAAAATAACCAAAAAAACTGCTAACAAAATTATGTCAAATAGTAAATCATTCATTGTTCTTCCTTATGCTTTCAATTGTATAATTATATTGTAATACATTTTCAATTTAGAATGATATTTTAAAATTATGAAATATTTGTAGTGTAATTACCATATTTTTAATAACACGAATAAAATTTTATTTTTTCCTATAATTATCAAATTATTTTAAATATTTTATTCTATATCTACAAGTAAAACAGGACAAGCAGTATTTTCAACAATCTTTCTTGAAACACTACCAAGAGTTAAGAGGCTTTTTAATCCCTTCAATTTTCTTCGTTTTGCCATAACTACAAGATCAACTTTTTGTTTCTTTATAATTTTGAGAATTTCATCTGCCGCTGAGCCTATAGTAACAGTAATACTTGCTTTGATATTGTTTTCATTACATATTTTTACTCTTTTTTCCATCTCAGATATCATTCCTTTTTTCAGATCTTCATTGGCATTACGAAAACTTTTTACTAATTTCATTGATTCAGATGTGGATAATGCAAACATTGGTGGACGTGGTATTTCTTCAACAACATGTAACAATATAATTTTAGCTGACGAGGATTTCGCTGCATGAATTGCATGTTTTAGTGCTTTATCACCTGCAGATGTTCCTGCATGAGGAACAAGAATTGTATTATACATAATAGTTCAATACTATCATAGTAAATAAACTCATACTTAATTCTTAAATTAAAAATTATAACAATAAGAAAATTTTTAAAATTATCATCTTCTTTTAATTTTAAAAAGAGCCACAGATGCAATACTTATTCCCAATATACCTATACCAATAGAAATGTAATTAATATTCATTTGTTGATTTGATTGTTCTAATTTAAAAACAGAATTTTTTAAATCATTTATTTCACCAACCAGAGTAGTATGCCCATCAATTAATTGAGTTAATGTAAGATCAGATGGTTTTGGAAATTCAATGTAAGAACGATCATCTACTTTTGGTGGATGCATAGACAAACTAATTGGGGTTACATCAATATTTCCTAAAATATTTGCTTGATAAAATCCAGATACTGTAGGAGTAACAAATGCATAATATTTTCCGGGAATATTATGATCTGGTGACAGATGAAGTATGATTTTCTCTTCTTTATACAACAATTCCATTTTTAACGATTTTTCGAGTCCTGAAACACCATCTTTGAATTTTTGATATTTTAATTCCAAATCAGGCTCAAGTTTACTAACAAATAACTCAATTCCATTGGTTTCTTTAGATACAACAGGTTCATTCATCCAACCAATCTCTAACCTATATTCACCAACAGAATCAATTGTATGAGCAAATGCATAACCAAAAAATCCTGGAATTAGTAAAAGCAGTATTACTGAATTTTTAAAATTCAATGTTGAAAAACTGAATCTATGTTTTAAAAAGGTTCTATCAATTATCATCTTACATTATAATTTGAATTAGAAAGAATGTGATCTAAAAACCCTCAAAATTTAAGAACCCCTTCATTGTCGTTGAACTGTTGACAAAGTTTACAGTAATATCTGGAAGCTCATCTGAAGATTTGGCAAAAAAAGTGGCAAAAAAACTAAGAGCGAATTTAATAAAATCACAATTAAAAATTTTTCCTGATGGTGAAAGCAAAATTACTCTTAACGAAAAACCTCAAAAAAATAAAATTATAGTTATTCAGTCAACATATCCCCCTGTTGATGAAAAATTAATTCAAACACTGGCAATAATTTCTAAAGCTAAAGAATATGGAACTGAGGTTATTGTTGTAATACCATACATGGGCTACGCCCGTCAAGATAGAGAGTTTTTACCGGGCGAAGTAATAACAATGAAAGTAATTGCAAATTTATTCAAAAGTGTAGGAACATCAAAGATTATTGTTGTTGATATTCACAGTTTATTAGGTTTAAAGTATTTTAAAATTAAAACAAAAAATGTTTCTGCAATTCCAGATCTTGCAAAATATATTTCAAAATTAAAATTAAAAAATCCCTTGGTCGTGTCTCCAGATAAGGGCGGAAAAGATAGAGCGAAAGAATTTGCAAAAATTTTGAACGTGGAATACATATTTCTTGATAAAGAACGGAATCGCAAAACCGGAAAAGTAAAAATAAAATCTACAAACTTTGATCAAATTGCAGGTAGGGATTTAATTTTAGTGGATGATATGATTAGTACTGGTGGAAGTATTATCAAAGCCACAGAGTTTCTTAAAAAGCAAAAATGTAATCGTGTATTTGTTGCTTGTACACACGCTTTACTTAGAAATGATGCAGAAAATAAAATTAAAAAAGCTGGAGTTACAAAAATTATCAGTACAAATACAATTCCCGGAAATACATCTTTAGTTGACATTTCAGGCATGATTGTAAAGGCAATAATATAATGCCAGAAAGTTTCTTTGTTTTATCTAAAGATAATCTAGAATTAGCAATTGATGAAGTTACTGCAATCGCAAAAATGTATGATAGATTTGCTAAAGTTAGAATTTTATTAAATTTGGTAATAATTCAGTCCAAAATTAATTGGGAAGAGATCACAAAACGTGCAACGTTTGTCAAAGTATCAGGTCAAATTCTTCGTAAAATGTCAGGTTTATTTTTAGATGAAGAAAATTTTGAAGTTTTAAAAAATGCTAAAACTTTTGTTTGTAGAATTATTAATTTATCATCAAATCAATTTAACATACCTGAATTAGAAAGATCGATGGGTGATATGATAACAAAATTTTCTAAAGCTCAAGTATCCCTACAAAATCCAGATATCACAATTTATCTAATTTTCACAAATGAAGAAAATTTTTTTGGATTTTCAAAAAGATTTGAAAAACAAATAGACCTATTAAGATTAAAAAACATCCCCATGAATTAGATTGGAAACTTACAAGAGCTATGATAAACTTAATTGGATTAAAGGAAGGAGAAGTTGTCTGTGATCCATTTTGTGGAACAGGAACTACATTACTAGAAGCTGAATCAATGGGAATTCATGCAATTGGATTAGATTTTGACGAAAAAATGTTCAAAATTTCAAAAGAGAATCTTGATGCAAATGGATATAATTCAAAAATAATCAAGGGTGATTTTAGTCAGTTAACAAGGATGATAGACGAATTTGATGGAATTGTTACAGATTTGCCATATGGAACTGCATCAAAATCATCAGAAAACCCTGAAGAATTAATGAAAAAATTTGTAGCCACTTTACCTAAGCGTAAAAAATTAGCCATAATGTGTAAAAAAGGTTTGAAGAAAAATTAAAGATTAATCCAATAAAAAAATATGAAATCTATAGGCATAAAAGCTTGACAAGAACACTTTTGATAAAATGAAATTAGTATTTTTGGGGACTTCAGCTGCTCAACCCACAGAAAATAGAGGATTAACATGTATTTGTCTGGAAAGAGATGGTGAAATTCTTATGTTTGATGCAGGAGAAGCCACTCAAATTTCATATTTAAAATCAGGTTTAGGTTGGAATAAAAAAATGAAAATTTTTGTGACACATCTTCATGGTGATCATTGTGTAGGACTTCTAGGACTTCTTCAAACAATGACAATGCAAAATAGAACTGAACCTTTGGAAATCTATGGTCCTAAAGGTATTGAGGAGTTTATTGCTGCAAACATCAAGATATTAAATTTTGGATTATCATTTCCTGTAATGATCACAATAGTTAATGAAGGAAAAATATTTGATTCTAAAATTTATTCTGTATATGCTTGTAAAGCTAATCATTCTGTAATTAGCTATTCTTATCTTTTTGAAGAAAAAGATAAGCCAGGTAGATTTAATTTAGAAAAAGCCAAAGCTTTAGAAATTCCTGAAGGTAAATTATGGAATCAATTACAAAATGGAATTGAAGTTAAAATTGGAGGAAAAATAATTAATCCCAAACAAGTATTAGGTGAAAAAAGACCTGGTAAAAAAATTGGCATATCAGGTGATACAATGCCAACAAAGGAGCTTGAAAAATTTTTTGAAGATTGTGATTATCTTGTGTTTGATTCAACATTTTTAGAAGAATCTAAAGAGAGGGCAGAAGAAACTTATCATTCTACAGCTAAACAAGCAGCTATACTTGGTAAAAATGCAAAAGTAAAAAATCTAATATTAACACATTTCTCTGCAAGATATAAAGATGAAACTAGACATTTGGAGGAAGCAAAACAAATTCATCATTCAGTTATTACAGCAAAAGATTTTTTAGAAATTGAGATCAAGTAGACAAAAAATGTTAGAATCGATCATAGACAAAATAAAAGATTCTAAAAAAATTGTATTTGTTACAGGTGCAGGAATATCCCAAGAGAGTGGAATTCCTACTTTTAGAGGAAAAGATGGTTTATGGAAAAATCATGATGTGATGCAGTTGGCTACAATTGATGCATTTTATGATCATCCAAAATTAGTTTGGGAATGGTATAATGAAAGGAGAAAAAATATTTTTTCTTCTGAACCAAATTTAGGTCATAAGGCTATAGCTGAATTAGAAAAATTTGTAAAAGTAATAGTTTTAACTCAAAATATAGATGGACTTCATCAACGTGCAGGAAGTACAGATGTATTGGAATTGCATGGAAGCATAGTAACTATAAGATGTACTAATTGTGATTTTAAAGGTCAAATCTTAACTGAGTTTACAGAGATACCTCCATTATGTAAATGTGGAAATATTTTAAGACCAAATGTTGTATGGTTTGGTGAACCTCTTCCTCAAGATGTTTGGCAACAAGCCATAATTCATGCAAGTAGATGTGATTTAATGATAGTTGTAGGTACATCGTTAGTAGTATCACCGGCAAATACTTTACCAATTTATGCAAAAGAAAA
>NZ_AHJG01000008.1:0-3214 GCF_000241145.1 Candidatus Nitrosarchaeum limnium BG20
TGCCGGCCGCCTCCGCTTCGCTCCGGCGTCCATTTTGAAGAACTCGCATCTTCCATGGCTGAAGCTACCAAGGCACTTGATTGGGAAGAATATCGAAAATGGTTATTTGATAACAAAAGTCAGATTCATGCAAAGTATACTTTCAAGTCTAGCAGAAAGTATCATCACCTTGCATTTAGCCATGAATTAGTTCTCATGCCACAATCTAGGAAAAAATTAGATGTTCTGAAGGGATTAGCAAACCTAACCAGATTTCTAGATATAAAAAATGATACAGAATTTCATGATGAATTTACAAAGTGGCTCAAGAAAAAAGAGATCAAATGGAGAATCAATGTGAAATCTAAAAACTATTGGATGGCAAACAATGTCAGCATAGAAAAAATTGTAGAAAACATTAGAAAACTGCCAGAAAAATATCAGATTTTTGCAATGTTTGTTTTAGTTTCAGGACTAAGAACTTCAGAAGCAATTGATGCGTTTAACAATCATGATAAAATTTGTCATAATGGAATATTAGAGATTTTTACAGACAGGAATACCAAAAAAACTAATGCTGTGTATTGTCACCCATTTTTACATGACAAAATTAACTTCAAAATAAGCAATACAGGGACATACAGGAATCTTAATTCAAAATACCTAGGCTGTGAGATTAGATATCTTAGAAAACTGAATTACACGTTAATTGCCATGAAAATAGATGGTATGATGGCTCAATTTATGCAAGGCCGAAAAGGAGACGTTTCCCAACGTCATTATTTTTTGCCCATGATGAGTCAAAATCAGAAAAAATGGAACAAACTATGGAATAAAATATTGAAAAGTTAATCTAGATGAAATATAATTTTTATATAATGAAAATATTTTTAATTTTTTCATTAGTTCTTATTTCATCAATATTTTTACCAAATGTTTTTGCAGAGTCATACTGGGGGAATTTAGATGTCAAAATTGAAAAAGCAGAAAGAATTTGGGGTGAAAAAGCAGATGTTATTTCAGTAAAAACAAAAATTACAAATAATGATAAAGAAAGAATATCAATTTATTATTTTTATACAGTTTTAGACGATGACAGACATAGAGAATTTTCAACTTCAAATTATTTTAATTTAAATGATAAGGGTCATACAGTTTCTGAACAACAATGTCCATGGGAATCATCAATAGAATTGAATCCAGGTTTATCTGATGATGCAAAATTCTGTTTTGAAGTACCGAAAGAAAATCTAACATTTACTTTACATCTGTATGAATCATCACCAGACTATTGCAAGAATCCATATTTTGGAAGTTGTCAAGAAAAAGCAGTTCGAGTGAATGTTCCTCCACCACAAGAACCTAGCAAAACACCAGCAACAAAAACACCATCAACTCCTAGTGTTACAAATCCAACTTCTGTATCAAACACAGCAGATATTTCGATAGCAAAAGGATCAAGTTCTCCAGGTTGTGAAACAACGAGTTCATGTTATTCTCCCTCTATAATGAAAATAGGAAAGGGTTCAACAGTTACATGGTACAATACAGATTCAGCTGCACATACTGTAACTTCAGGAACTCCTGATAAACCACCTACAGGTGATTTTGATTCCAGTTTATTTATGAGTGGCAAATCATTTTCTCAAAAATTTAGCAGAGAGGGAACTTATCCTTACTTTTGCATGGTTCATCCTTGGATGACTGGAACAATAGTAGTTTCAAGAGGTGGAGAAGTGTTAGGAAATTCAATTAAAACAGATTTAGTTCCACCAAAAATACTACAGCCAAAAGACATTACAGAGAAAGCTGCCAACGGTAACGGAATCAAAGTATCATTTAACGTACTTGCAATAGACGATAATGACGGGAATTTAATTCCAACGTGCAACCCATCATCAGGATCATTATTTCCAATTGGGAGTACAAAGGTCACATGTTCAGTTTCAGATTCATCTGGAAATAAAGCAAGTCCAGTTACATTTACAGTAACCGTTCAATCACCAAAAACAGAAATTCCAAGCTGGGTCAAAAACATCGCATCATTTTGGTGTGATGGAAAAATAGACGATCCTTCATTTATTGAGGGAGTACAATATTTAATCACAAATAAAATCATAATTGTTCCAGTCATATCATCTGATGGAAGTAGTTCTGAAATCCCATCTTGGATTAAAAACAACGCTTGTTGGTGGGCAAAGAATCAGATTACTGATGGAGACTTTGCAAAAGGAATTGAATTTTTAGTAAAAAATGGAATAGTTAATGTAAATACATCTGAAACTACTCAGAAAACAACTGAATCTACACAAAATACATCTAAACTGCAAGTAATCAAACATGAAGCATCATCTGATCCTAAAATTCTTACAAATGATCAATTCAAAAAAGTATTCACAGAACCAGACAAATACAAAGGGGTTTGGGCAAAGTTGCATGGGGAAATTACTCAAGAGCCGTTTATCAGTTCAGATGGAACTGCATATGTTTTTGATGTAAAAGAAGGAGACAGTTTTGACATTACACAACGAATATGGTTGTATTCTAAATCTAATCCAGGATTCAAAGAAAACAGTTGCCTTGTAGCAGAAGGAAAGATCCAAGGAAAAGCACAAGCTACACTGATGTTAACTGGGGCATCAAGAGATATTCCGCTTGTAAATCTAGAAAAATATAATGAAATTTCATGTCTTGATGCTAAATTTCCTCCAACAACTACAATTAATGTAAATGAGTCACAAACACAAGGAAACATAAAAGTCACATTAAAGAAAATTGAGATCACTCCACAACATACAAGAGCACTGATAGCAGTAGAAAACATTGGAAATCCAGATGGGGTTGATTTCTATGGACATAGCTCCGCAATTATTCAAGATAAAAAACAATTCAAAGCAAAACTTTTAGGATTATTTACGGTCAAAGTTCCAACTATTGAGAGTGATATTCCAATGGATGTAATTGAAGAGGGATGGGTATTTTTTGAGCCTATAGAATCAAAATCATTTAAGATAATGTTTGAGGGGATAGAGACATCCAAAGGTTGGACAACTCAGAAATTTAGTTTTGATATTAATTTTAACTAATATGTAAGCATGTTAAATCAAAAAATAAAATTATTTTGGAATAATAATCGTTATGAATTTAATAACAACAAAAAAGAAAAATTAATTTCCGAAGGAACGCGCAGCCCTTCTTCCGAAGGAAAGCGGAGCCTTGGGTGTGCTTTGACCAC
>NZ_AHJG01000007.1:0-1161 GCF_000241145.1 Candidatus Nitrosarchaeum limnium BG20
TTTTAATTTTTTCTAATATATTAGTATATTTTTAATCAAAAATTTATGAATGTAAAATAATTTATTGAATTAATTTGTTAACCTTGTTATTAATTCCAATATGTTTGAGTTTATCTTCAAGTGATTTTGTATTTCCTGATGTAAATATTTGTAAAGAATTTTTTTTATTATAATTCTTGAAATATTTTTTCTTTAGTTTTTTAGCTAATAATTTACTTGGATCAAGAAAAACTATATTTGGAAAAATTTCTTCTAAAAATTTTAAAATAAATGGTAAATGTGTACTAGATAATGTTACTATATCTACATTATTTTTAGTTAACTTGGAGCTAAGATTTTTTTTGATCATAATTTTACAAAACTCTGGATTGGAGTAAAACATACCAGATTCTACTAATTCAACTAGAGGTGATGCATTGATTTTAAATATTTTTATGTTACTAGTTTTAAATAAATTTGAATATCTATTTAGTAATTTACTTTTTACAATTGATTCTGTTGCTAATATTGCAATAGATTTTGATTTTGTGATTTTTTTTGCTTCATTTAATGGTGGTAATACGGGAAAAATATTTTTTGAGTGTGAATTTAATGTAAGAGATAATGTATTTGAGCCTACTATGATCAAATCTGGTTTAAACAAATTTTGAAGCGTTGTAATTGTGTGTAATGTAATATTTTTAATTTCTTTTATTGATTTTTTTCCATATGGGAAATTTTTTGAGTCAGCAAAATAGATTATGTCACATTTGAATTCTTGTTGTATGGGTTTTATCACAGACAATGAGCCTAGACCAGAATCAAACACTACAATTCTTACCATAGTTTTTCTCTATGTTGAATCTGATTTAGATTTTGTTAGCTAAATTTACTCTAAAGTTTATCTAAATTTACTCTGTCCATTAAGAGCTAACTTGTAAATCACTTGATATGCCAAACTTCGATAAGACTTGGGCTCGACAAGAGACTCCAGGTGTAACCGAAAAACTCCGTGAGACAATAAAACCTCAGGGTGCATTAAAACCACGAATCCAAACCGCAGTAAACAAACTACAAGTTCAAATATCAAAAATGGACTCTATGCTTGGTAAACTGCATGAAAGAGACGCGCAACTCTTTCAGAGAGTAGTGACTGCAATGCAGCAACATGATACAAGTACA
>NZ_AHJG01000006.1:0-1363 GCF_000241145.1 Candidatus Nitrosarchaeum limnium BG20
AAGAAACAATTAAAGCAAAAGTAGAATTTATAGAAAGAATCATCTTAAAGAAAGCGCAAAAAGTTCTAGTGAATATAGAAAGAAACACCCAGTACAGGTGAAAAATCACTTCATCTAAACTATCTCAAGAATAAAGAACAACGAAATAAACAGAGTAAAGAAGAATACACTGCATTAAAACTAGAAACTTTTAGAAAATATTCCAATGGAAATACTCCTACATGTAAAATTTGTAAGGAATCAGATTTGGCTTTTCTGACATTAGATCATGTTCGTGGGAGAAAGGCAGAGGGACACTCAACAAGTTTTTCTGGCGATAAATTATGGCGACATCTAAGGAAAAAATATCACCCACCTGGATACCAAGTCCTGTGTTGGAATTGCAATGTATTGAAATACCGAAATGAACCTGTTGATCATTCTTCAAAATACAGTGCAATGTGGGCTAGAAGCAACAATATCAAATTAAAAAATAAAGTGTTAACTCATTATTCTGATGGCATTATTGCTTGCAAATGTTGTGGATTTAATGACATATTGGCACTTGGATTAGATCATATCAGTGGTAAAAAAACACATGGACATTCTAAAAGAATGACTTCAAGTAGATTGTATAGTAATTTGATTAAAGAAAAATTACCACCTGGATATCAGGTATTTTGTTACAACTGTAATGGAGCTAAAGGGAGAAATCCTAAATGTCCTCATGAAATGAATTAAATTTTAAACTTTTTCATAACTAGAAGAAACTATTCAACTTTATCAGATATGCAACGTGAAACATACATCTCTTATGATACCAGTTATCCCAGACTATCCTGGCAACGTCATACCTTAGGTTCTTTCTGCAATGGCAACAGGTAAGCATCATGATTAAACTAAGGATTTTTGATTATAATTGAATGGGTTATTGTGTTAGATTCTAAATTTATTTGAATAACTTTTTGATTTTATCTATTAGACCTGTCTTTTTTGCTTCAAATCCCTTACAAGTTTTACCTTCTTCTTTGCATTGGTTACATTCTGAAGGATGGGGTTCTGAATGGGATACTCTTGATTGATCACGTTTTTTGTTTTAATATGATTCCATTCTATGTGACCACAATTTGCGCATAGTGATTTTATTTTCTTAGATACTTCGTGAATCTCACCCATGATTAGTAATCACACATAATCGTATATTTACATTCAACACTTTTCGTGACTAAATTAGTATTATTGTCCAATAACTTACCAAGTTAACTTATCATATCAACACTAAATCTTGAAGTTTTTAGAATGCTGGATGAAACTAGGACTATCAGTGTTGTTGTCTTTGAATCTTAAGATGCGGTTTTCTTCATTTCATAAATCTTTAAGAAGT
>NZ_AHJG01000005.1:0-2488 GCF_000241145.1 Candidatus Nitrosarchaeum limnium BG20
AATTGCCCAGATGATTCCAATTCTGATCAAGCAAATCTTGATAATGACTCTTTAGGTGATGTATGTGATCCAGATGCAGATGGAGATGGTTATATTTCAGATGCTTCAAATTTTGGTGGAAATGACTGTGCTGATGACAATCCATTAATCTACCCAGGTCAAATCGAAGATCCTTTCAATGGAGTTGATGATAATTGTGTTAATGGTACAGATGAACCACTATCAGTAGCTGATTTCTATGATGTAATTGGAAATAATCAATTGGTAGTTCCTGCACCAGGCGTATTGGCAAATGATCTATCTCAAAATACTATAACTTCCGCTATATTACATTCTCCGGCGGTTCATCCAGAACTTATCTGGAATGGAGATGGGGGTTTCACTTTTAATCCACCTGTAGGCTTTACTGGCACTTACACATTCTCCTACAATGCCACAGATCAATATGATACTATTAGTAGTACTGCTGGAATTGTTACACTAACTCAGACTGAACTATTCTGTGGATTACCAATTTCAGCATACACTTCAATTATTGATGGAACTCCAGGCAATGATAATCTACAAGGTACAAATGGAGATGACCTCATTCGTGGCTTTGCAGGAGATGACAAGATTAACGGTAAGAAAGGAAATGATTGCATCTATGGAGGATCAGGAGATGACAAAATAAACGGTGGAAGTGGTAATGATACAATATTTGGAGAAGAAGGCAATGACAAAATAAATGGAAACAACGGTGATGATTATATCTCAGGTGGAGATGGCAATGACAAAATAAATGGAAACAACGGTATTGATACCTTATATGGTGATGCTGGAAAAGATACAATCCATGGTGGTAACGATAATGATTACATTAATGGTGGTACTGAATTGGACAAATGTTATGGTGGCAATGGAAATAATGTAATAGATGAATGTGAAATTCTCAAGAAATTTGATGATGATAACGAAGGAGAAGATTCAGATAATAACCAATCAAATAGCAACCACGATGACAAAGGAAAGTCTGATGACAAAAAAGATGACAAAGGAAAGTCTGATGACAAAAAAGATGACAAAGGAAAGAAAAAGTAACTTCTAAATTTTTTAAGGAAAAGCGGTTTCTTTAGCTAAAATAGAATCAATCTCAGAGATCTTTATTCTCTCTTGTGACATTGAATCCCTTTTCCTAATTGTTACTGTCTGATCCTCCATACTTTGATAATCAATAGTAACTGCAAATGGAGCACCAATCTCATCTAATCTACGATATCTTCTACCAATTGCGCCTGAATGATCCAAAAAAGCATCGTATTTTCTCTTTAACTGGAGATAAATCTCATCTGCTTTTTCTTTTAGTCCGTCTTTTTTTATCAATGATAAAACTCCGACATGAACTGGAGATAGATATGGCTTTAATGATAAAACAACTCTTTCATGTTCCTTGTCATCAATGAGACTATGCTCTAAAATAGTATACAGACTACGATCAATTCCCATTGAAATCTCAAACACATGGGGAAGAACTTTATCTTCATTATCCATCACCTCAAATTTCTCTTTACTCTTTGTAGCGTGACTGGATAAATCATAATCTGATCTGTAATTACATGCAACTAGTTCTAACCACCCAATAGTGGTCTCTACTTCAAAATCAAATGCAACTTGTGCATAAAACGCCTTTTCTTTATCACCCAGTTTTCGAAATCTACTTTTTGTAATATCAATTCCAGTCTTTTCATAAAATTCGGTTAGAATAGCTAAATAGTATGCTACAAACTTGTTTGGAACAACTCCTGATTCAACTGCTTTTTTACATGTCATTGCAACAATCTCAGAATCAGTTTGTACTCTGATTATCGTATTTTCAATTTCTGTAAACTTTTCAATATCATCTAGTTTTGTAGGATTGCAAAAGATCTCGATTTCTGCCTGATAAAACTCACGTAATCTTAACAAACTCTGTCTTGGTGATATTTCATTTCTAAAACTCTTTCCTACTTGGGCAATTCCTAATGGTAATTTACCTCTCATTGTTTTGTACAATCTAGGAAAATCAACAAAGATAGATTGACATGTCTCAGGTCTAAGATATGCCTCTTCTTCTTCTGGACCGATTCCTACTTTGAACATCATGTTAAACTTTTTAGTACTTTCAAAGTCTCCTTTGCATTTTGGACACTTGATGTTGTTTTGTAATATGGCATTATCAAACTCTGACAAATCGGCACTTTCAGGAATTTCTATTTTAGAAATCTCAGCTATTGTTCTATCTGCCCTAAAAGTTGATTTGCACTTTGCACATTTTATTATTGGATCTGCAAAATTTCCCAAATGACCTGATGCCTCAAATACAGACTTTGACATTATCTGTGAGCCATCAATTTCCATCATTCCGTCTCGTCTGATCAACTCTCTGCGCCATAATTCCAAGAATTTGTTTTTCAAGCTTACACCAGATGGACCATATTCCCAAAATCCAGCCTGAGCATCTGCATAAACT
>NZ_AHJG01000004.1:0-1135 GCF_000241145.1 Candidatus Nitrosarchaeum limnium BG20
ATGTAATTATTCTATTATGAAAATAGGCAAAAATCAAAATTTTTACATTTTAGTATAAATTTCCATAAAAATCAGAGGCATAATCAAAATAAACAAAAAAATTTGAGAGTAATGCAATGATCAGATTTATTTATGTAAAGTAAATTCACAAAATTAATTATGGCAGGTATAGACAAAGCAGCAATTGCATTTTCTATTGCAATTGTTGCAGTCGGCGTAGGATTTGCATTCTACCATGGCAATGTCCAAGATAATACCCCAGTTGTTTCAGCACCAGTTGTTACTAAAACTGTACCAACAACTGCACCACAAGCACAATTTGGCGCAGATATTGCAGCTAAAGTAAAACAGGAAACACCTACAAAAGCATTGAAAGCAGGATGGGAGAGAATCACATCAGCTACAGATCCTGGTGTAGGTCATGAAGCACATCAACTCGCAATCATTTTGGCACCAAGTGACAAAGTGTATTCAGGTACATTACAATATGATGCATCTGAACCAATACAACTAGTCTCGCTTACTGGTCCATTAAAAGATGGAGAAGACAAGGGACAAGCAATTTGGACACCTGATGGAAAAACAAAGTTTGCATTAACTTTTGTTGATCCAATGAATGCAGCAGGCGAATGGAAATTTGCCGGTAATGCACTAGCCGTACACACTATGAAAACTACACCATTCACAGTTGACTACAAAGTAGATTACAAAGAAAATCCAACATCCCCAACTGTAATGACTGGAACAATTCAGTCAGTACAAGATCCAGGAGTTGGACATGAAGCACATCAACTTGCAGTGATATTAGCACCATCAAGTGATATGTATTCAGGAATTCTTTCATACTCTGCTTCTGAAAGTATTCAACTGGTTTCATTAAGAGGTCCAATTAGCGCTGATGAAAAACCAGCCCAGATATGGACTCCAGATGGAAAAACAATCTTTGAATTGACATTTGTCGATCCAAAGAATGCAATGGGATCATGGGAGTTTAAAGGCAATGCATTAGCAGTTCACACAATGAATACCAATCCATTTACTGTAAGCTATTCTGTAAGCGCAACAGCTTCAAAATCAGCTGAAATGAAAGATGGAATGATGATGGAGCAAAAAACAAATGAACCATCAAAAACAG
>NZ_AHJG01000003.1:0-1420 GCF_000241145.1 Candidatus Nitrosarchaeum limnium BG20
TTGGGTTGATTCCATGATGGGTTGATTCCATGATGGCTGCCCATTTAAGCATAATTTATGGATTGACTATAACATGTTAAAAATAATTATTTTGTCTAGTTTTTGATATTGTTTTAAATTATAAAACACCTACCAAATTATTTTAAAGATTTAATATTCCTAAAGAAATGAATCTAAATAAAAAAATAAAAACTAGCCTATGCTAATAGGCTAAGTTTCTTATCTCTTCTAATTGAGACTATTATGTATGCTGAAACAGCTATGATTCCTGCTTGAAGAACTTTGCTTAGGATGTCGATAAAACCCACATCGTCTTGTTGCCCCACAAGTGGAATATCCACAGTTCTTGATAACACATAAAGAATTATCAAAGACATTGAACCTCCTATTGCCAAAATATATGGTATTTTACTTGTGTGTTTAGAGATTGTTGCCCACACTCCTATTGGAATGTATGCTGCACCCACTGCAGCAAAAAACGCGGTTTCAATAAATGCACCATTTGGGAATTCTTGCGTTTTACCAACATTGTCGTTGAATTCTTGACTTGCATCTGCAATTTCTTGAGTAGATACAAAGAGATACAAAGCTCCTGTAACTAGCATCAAAAACACCATTGAGAACATAGCTGATCTCAATGTTTTTGATTTCATAATTTGCATATGTAAAATCTAATTTAATAGATGTCGACCATTTTCAAAAAACGAGAATGGAAGATATTAATTAAATACACATTGATTGGATTTAGATATGGTCGAAGAACTTCATTATGCTATACTAATAGTGCATTTGATTGCAGGCTTGGTACTTGTGTATTTGGCAATCAAGGCATTTAAGAAAACAAAATATCCTCCAATGGCATTACTTGCTATTGGGTTTTCACTAATTGTTATTGGTGATACAATTATTGGTGACTATATGGAATTTCTTGAACAAGGTATTTTTGGTGAAGTTTTAACAGAAACCATTGAAATTTTGGGTTTTGTTGTTTTGATACTTGCAGTGAAACGAAGCTGAAATGGACGATGCACATGACATTCTCGACACAATAACTGACGAACAGAGCAGGTCAATACTTGCATTACTTTCTAAATCTGAACTTAACATTCAACAAATTTCTGACACTCTAAACATTCCTCTATCTACGGCATATAGAAAAGTAAAAAAGTTAGATGATTTGAAATTAATAAAAAAAACTAAAGTGATACGAACACTTGAGGGTCTAAATGAAAGTTATTACAAAAATTGGATCTATGAAGTAATCATTATTTATCGAGATGGTGAGCTATCTTACAAATTAGACCACATTAAGATTGAAGATAAAATTGTAAGGTTATGGCAAAAATTCTCTGAATAATATTCTAAAAATTAAAAGATTCCATGTTCTGATTATTCTGTGCTGAAAACTATTTTTATCTTC
>NZ_AHJG01000002.1:0-13306 GCF_000241145.1 Candidatus Nitrosarchaeum limnium BG20
CTACCCCCATTATGGGCAATATTTTAGGCGCAGTTAGGCATAAAAATCAAAAATCTATTTTTTATTTTCTCCATTATGAATAACATTAGATACAAAAACTTCTCTTGTTTTTAAAACTCCAATGTTTCCATCAATTTTTTATTAATGGATTGAAAACATTAATGAAATCTAGTCCTTGATTCTTCAGTTTTTCAGTAACACCGGAGAGAATTTTGGTATCATTTGTGATATTAGCGTTTGTCACCGCCTTCTTAAAGTTCCCTCTATCTATAGCCGTAAGTGCTTGTTGAATCACATTCTTTTCCAGATCCGATTTAGCATTGGCCAAAACAGATTTCAACTCAGAGATGACTTTATCTTTATTCTTCTGAAAATTAGTTGTAAGAGATGATACAGAGGATACGTTACCACTTCTTGTCAAGGCCTTATTATCGATGAAGTTGACTACACCATCCTTTATTGTCACTATATCTATGCCACCTTGATTCGTCCCCTTGATATTTGGCTTGAAGGAGAGAATCGTGTGGCCTTCAGCAGCTAAGAAATCTGTCGCAAGTTTCTCTCCAATGTTGCCACGAGCCAAACGCTGGTTGATATCAGTGGAACGTTCCGAGATATTTTTGTTTTCAACCATTCGTTGACCAGTTATAGGCTCATTTAATTTTGATTGAGGGTTAATCTCTGGTTCTGAACTAAACTTCTTTTTTTTGCTTTTAAGTGCATCTGTAATCTTATCAAATTTACCACTAGTCTTAACTTTCAAAACTACACGTTCTAACTTTTTCACAAAACTAGTTGATCTCAATATTTTTGCTAGTTTTGCAATTTTTCCAAATTTTGCTACAAGAGCAAGTCCACCTGTAACAAATGTCGTGACGATTAAGGCTACAATATAGCCAATTACCCAACCATGAAAATGACCTTTCTTAAGTGGAGGATCATCCTCTTTGAATTTTGATAAAAATTCATCCTTCCAATCTTCAACTAGAGATGAAATATTTTTCCATGTTAGTATTTTCATAATTTTTTTTATTTCAGAAAACGTATTCCCATTGAGAAGAGATTTAAAAATAGAAATTAACATTTTACCTAAATCTACAATTCCAGTAATGTCATCCCAAATGGCTTCAAAAAAACCATGAATTACCCCAATAATAAAACCAATTGCATAAAGAAGAGCCCCAATTACTTTATTTATGACGTTTTTAACTTTCTGCCAAACTGCATAAGAATATGAACCAGAACTTACCATCCCATCTAATTGAAGAGCAAATTCTTCAGAAGGATACCAGATATATCTTCCTTCAATAGGTTCTATTGCCTTCCACAATTCAATTGTGTCAAGTTTTCTCCCTTCTCTCTTTTCAGCCTTTGCAATTGTTTCTGGAGTTCTAATAATTCCCCTAGTTCTATCTCCATCGCCTTTGTTTACATAAAGAAGTACTTCTGAAAAAAATCTCTGATCCTGACCCCATTTTTGACTTGCTTTTGGATAAAAAAGTTTTGCTAGATTAAGAGCTGTGTCACCATTTTGAATTTTGTATAATTTGGCATCAGGTTCAGGAGGATCAAGAAGAAGAAAAAATTTATCAACATATCCAGTATTACCTTTATCCGTAATAACATAATACCAACCTCCAGAAGATTCTCCAATTACAAAGACTCGACTGTTAAAATACAATAGTTCTAAGGGAGTTTGATTTGGAGAATCCCAAACGATTTGAGGGACTGTCGCATATACTCTTGCAAGTTTTTTAATTTCAAACAGCTGTTGTTGAATCAATCTTAAGTATCCTCAGATGGAATGATGGTACTAACAGAGCCCTTTTCTATAATAATTTTCTTATCTATATCTGGATCATCGTATTGCTTGTCAAAAAGCCTTGCAGCTAATCTTATGTTCTCTAACTCAGCCT
The DNA here is from genome assembly GCF_000241145.1 of Candidatus Nitrosarchaeum limnium BG20. NCBI lineage: Archaea > Thermoproteati > Nitrososphaerota > Nitrososphaeria > Nitrosopumilales > Nitrosopumilaceae > Nitrosarchaeum > Candidatus Nitrosarchaeum limnium. The sequence continues at coordinate 1,917 of NZ_AHJG01000002.1, forward strand.
TTCTAACTTCTGCCTGTACCTTCTTCACATCAACTGCACGGTGAACAAGCTTAAAGTCCTCCAAAATAGGATGCTTTCCAGGAAGAGCCTCTATGTAGATAGAATCTGTAGGAACTATAATCAGTTCTTTCTTTTTGTTTCTTGAAGTAAGCTGTTTAATAATCAAATCTTGGAATTCATCTTTGACTTTTTGTGTAAAGGCCTCAGGATCTTTCTGATAAACGCAATTCATGAATTCGGTTAATTCATCCAAATCATAGTTTTCATAATCATCAGGATCTATACCTTTGAGAATATCCTCAATTACAATGTAATCCTGCATCATAAACGTCGTCAAAATGTTACTCTGTTTCATTGGAAACAACATATAATTTCCTTTAAAGCCAAGTAATGAATCTAAATCTGCGACTTCAACTAGTTTCTGACCTTTATCTGTGATTGATGTTACAGCAGGCAATGGAATTGTGGTGCCACAATTGTATCGTCTTGTTTTTTCTAGAAACTTCTTTGTCAGAGGTATTTCCAAAGTGGAGCTAATATTTGGAATTCCTTCAAAACTAATTTGTCCAGCTGGAAAAGAAAATGACGGTACATCAATATTGTATAATCTAAAAAAGCGTTGATCCGGTTGTTCGTGACTCCAAATTGCCTGCATGTAATACAAAATATTATCTTTAATATGGGCCCGTAGTCTCAGAATTTCTGTGCGTCTGTTAAAGTGTTCTTTGGTTTTTTCTGAATATTTGTCAGTTGCTACCTGTAAAGCACTCACTTCTGATTGAAGTTGTGTCCTTTGATCATATACTTGGCGCTCCACTCTAGCAAATGCATCCTTTGCCGCATCTAATTTTAATCGAACTGCTTCCTTACTATCTACGTATTTTCCTTCTATACTACTATCGGTTTCAGGCACATAACCTGACCATGGTAGAAATCCTCTTGGATTGTGTTTCTCAGCATAGAGATTAGCTGTATCTTCCATGGTTTTTTGAACACGTGTTAGGAAATTTGTTCGTTCGGTAATCTGTTGAGTTATTTTTTCAACTAGAGCCAACTGTCTTTCCATGTTAACTCTCAGTACTTCTAAAGATATTTCTTCACCAGATATTGATTTAAGATAGTCAAATATGGGTAAGAAAGAGTCATCCAAAATCACTCTCTTTAGAATCCAATCATTAATGAGCAACCATTCCTCATCGATTTCATCTGGTCTAGGAACATCATTTGCAATCATGATGATAGGAGTTATCTTGTGTAATTTTTCACTTACATAGTATCTCCTTTGAAGCTCGTAGAAGAGATATGTAACAGGCAATTCATCATTAGGATTCATTATCTCGCCTGAAAAGGTGTCTTCAATTTCTTGTGAAGTACTTGTGTCAATTTCAAGTCGGTGTTCATTTTTATATTCTTGTGCTGCTTTAAGAACTGATTCTCGAAAATCTTTCTTTGTAGCACCAGAGTCACTTGATGAATCACGTTCTCCACTTGTGCTGGCCTTCAAATATGAACCGGTCAATGATTCATAACCAGCTTCCACTCCTTTCTTGAAGTTGATCTTTTTTGTAGCCTTGTCGACTATTTCAGAATCAATTCTACTTGTATCGGAGGATTCGTTTTTCATTATGCTCAGAGCATTTTCCATTTCTTTTTGATTTCTGTTCTTTTTTGTGATTGTTTTCTTTGTATATTTCCTAGATTCTTTTGGTGCCAATGGAATGGTGGAAACCAAACTACCAACCTGAAATGAGTCAGGATCCCATCTCTGCCGATAATTAAGAAGGATACCAAAATTAATAGAATTTGGTGCAAAAATATCAAAAGCATATTTTTGATGCAGATGCTCTTCAAGATCACAGAGAAGTTTTTCTAAAACACTGGGTTTTATAACTGCGGTTGAAAGAATTTGTCTGGCTTGGGCTGCAAGAGATGCAATTACTTCTGGAGATTGCTGTCTGTACGTTGTTGTTGTAGTTTTATTTCTATGATCACGCACTTGAATTGTTATTTGAATTGCAAGATTGTATAATGCCTCTTGTGTTGAACCGTCAAGTTTACTCCATATGTCAAGTGTAATTTCTGGAACTAGTTCTTGTACCTTAGATATTCTTGCATCTTCTGTAGTTTTATTTTGATTGAGTTGACGTATTTCATAAATCATTTTACGAAGTTCATCAGCAGAACTGATAGGGTGGGCCTCAACACCTGAATAATATGTTTCCTGTAATTTTACAAATTGCTGATACAGTTCTTTACCGAGTAATGAAATCCTTTCATCAAATAATTCCGTCCAGATGTGTTCAAATGCTATCTGCAGTTTGTAAAAGTCATGAAATGAGGAAACATCTGCCGGGCCAGGAGCAAGATTAAAAGTTTTAACAGAATCTGCAATTCCTTCCAGATTTTGTCTAGCAGGAATACCAAAAACAACCTCCATTTCCGGAGATGTGACGCTGTGCATCTGTAAATCTATTTTATTTTTTACAAGATCTGCATCATAGGGTTCAGGTGAAGGTGAAGGTGAAGGTGAAGGTGAAGGTGAAGGTGAAGGTGAAGGTGAAGGTGAAGGTGAAGGTGAAAATTCATCACTATCACCAGTTACTCCATCGATGATTTTTGCGGCAGTCATTTCTGCAACACATGATGAGATAATCGATTGATCTACAGAAAGTTCTCCAAGGGTAGATAGATTTGTGTTATTCATAAATGTCGTAGTTTCTATTGTTCCCAATATTTGATCTTCTTCTTTTCTCAGGTTCATTCTTGTGATATCATCATCAGATAGCCTTAGTCTGAGTGAACGAGTAACTTTAGAATTTTTCATGATGTAAAGTCCACTTTCAATTATCGCTCGTTGTTTGGTTTTGAGATCTTCACCTTTAGTGAGGTATCTTATGTCATCAATTCTTTTTTCAGTGAATTTTGAGAGTGAAAAATTGACAAATGCGTCTTTTGCTTTAGTTTTTATTTTTGAATAATTAGCTAATCGTTTTGATAAATTCTTTGCAAATGTATCCTGTCTAGATGTATCTTCTGTGAATAATTCATCTAGGTGTTTTTTGTCTACCGTGTGATTTGTTATTTCAGGTTGATCTGTAGAGGTTCCAGATTCTGACGAATTATGCTTTGATGATCTAGTCACATATACTCAGACTCAAAGAAGTATTTAATAATTATTAAATTATGAACATAGGAAACCTTTCGAATGTGCATTTTGTGATCAGATTATTTTGTAAAAAATACTAATTTTGATTATAATGTTAGTATGTAGTCAAACATGAGGCTCTTATTCACATACCCCCATACATTGATACTCTCGTTACAATTTGAATTTCAGGCATAACAAAATCAAAAATCAGTGAATTTTGTCGAACATTTTTTCTTTGAATTTGAACCCATGAATTATGAAAAAGTGATCCTTGGAAGATTTGCAAAATTATCTTTGTAATTCATTGCTGTCAAGAAGGCTGTATTTTAGTTCAAGACTATTTAGATTCAATTCCTAAGAGGCTTGAACCATTTTCGGTGAAAGAATAATCCTGTGATGTAGAATCAGCATCTCGACTACTAAAATGGGTAATAATTTGGGCGCAGTTATGAGTAAAAGCTTGAATGATCGCAAGGTTATTTGCGTAGATAATATGTTGAAATTATTTGGAATTTCCAATCCAATTTTTTAATGTAAGGTAGATCAATCCAAGCGGATAAAATTTTCTCTGCATAAGTTGCTGCATCGGTTTTGTACATTTTTTTCATACTTTTTCTGAATCGTGTATGGATCCTTCTTCTGTATTCTTTACGGAATCCTCTAATGCCATTTTTAAAACAAGAGGGTACAAAAGGAAATAGGTATTGAGGAAGTTTGAACCATTCTAATAATTTGGTCTTCTCAAAACAATCTACATCAGTAATCAATATACCGTCATTTTTTAGAAACTCTGAACATTTTCTAATTATTTGACACCTTACATCACCTTCAACAAATATAGCTGCCTTACTACAAATTACAATGTCAGCTTTTCCTGCACAATTGTCAACATTAAGCACATTTTCATTAATGAATTGATCCAAATTCTTTCTAGCTTCATCGACCACATTCTTTGAAATATCAATGCCAATTGTAAAAGACTCGATATTTTTTTGTTGAAGATATGTTTGAGCATATTTCATAGCTGAACCGTTGGAGCAACCAACGTCAATTATAACAAATTTTTTCGTTGAATTGTTGGCATATTCTAATATGTAATTAATTATGCCAGTTAGCTCATATCTATCTTCAAAGGTATAGTTGATAGGCCAATATCCGTTTAACATATCACACTATGTTGTGTTTTCATGCTTACAAACTTTGGTACAACTGTTTAGCTACGCCAAGCTTTCAATAATTTTGACAAGAAAGATTTGTTTCTGTCCTTTCTCCCAAAAACCACAGTTTGTAATTTGGATTGTCTTGATTCCTACCTTGATGCAATCAGTATAAAATCCAACATCGGATGTAAATAAGTCACAGCCGTTTGTATTACAATAGTCTGCAACTACTTCATCTGGGCTTCCTCGTTTCAAAGATTCAGGATTATCACCCACTTTGATTATAGTATGATATGGCTTTAGCATATCATGATTCTCTTCAGACCAACCATGAATATCCTCATCTATCACAACTTTTCGTGTCAACGTCATTTGATAGTGATGGTAAGTAATAAATCAGAATTAAGGTTCGAGTTCTTTTAGACCCACCTACCATTTTGAGGATAGAAATGGACGCAGAGAAACCAGCAACTGGTTTAACGGGAAAAATAATTAACTTCGACAACAGTTACTCATTGAATTAAATGGTTACTTTCGCTACAATAAAAACACTTGATGATAAATGGCGTATACACGTCCATAGGGAAGGTCGTGAATTTGTATACAAAACAGATAATTTTCCTAGTGCAATTCTTGCAATGAAAGATGCTAAGCGTTGGGCAAATTGGGCCGACAATTTACCAAAAAACAAAGCAGATAGTATCTATTACATTATGGGAATACCTGAAACCTGGGCTGGTCCTTCACCAGGAAATCAGGCTTTCTCAGGATTGCACATGAAAATTGGTAGAAGTAAAAATGTTCGTAAAAGACTTCAAAATCTAAAAACAGGCACTTCTGATGATCTTTACTTATTGGCGTTAGAACCAGGAAGTCCTACAATAGAAAAAATCAGACATAAGCAATTTGTTTCGGATAGACGTAAAGGAGAATGGTTTGTTTGTACACCAAAATTATTTCAGCATGTTATTTACACATGGGGGAAAAACAATCTTCTTCCACGAGAACACCAAAATAGATGGTTTCTCATGATAGAAAGAATTCAGGCTTACCGTGAAATACGTAAACTTGTTGGTTTCACTCCTGAGATGGTAAATCCATCCATCAATGAGGAATGGAAGGGAAGTGTGTTCATGGATTTTGTATTCAGAGATATAGTCCAAAAAGATAGTTCTTATGATGATAGTAAACCCTCCGCAAATTCTACAAGTAAAAAAACTAAAGGAAAAAAATAATTTAAAAGTGAATCCGTAAAGGCCTGAACCTTTTTTGGGAAAGATTTCAGGTCACAGTAAAATAAGCATTAAATTATTGACATGTAACGATTTGTTTGATTTCATTTTTTAAATTTCGTGTATTTGACTGTTGAATTTTACGAGCAATTTGATATTTTGTTAGATTATTTCCGGATTCGGAATTTATCAAAAGTGAATTCAATGATGATTTACGGAGTACCAATAAAGTTTTTAATTTAGGTTCACGATTAAGAATTTTTGATTCTCTAATGATGTTTACATAATTATCTCTTACAATAATTCTACCAGCTTTTCTTGAAGGCCATTTTTTTGGTTCATAATCTGTTGCGATATACACTTCATCAACAAAATCTTCAATTGCATCAATTTGTTTACGTGCTCTAGATAAATTATCTTTAGAAGATTTTACTTCTATCAGAATTAATTGATCATTTTTAATTAAAAGTAAATCTAAATCGGATAAAATACTACCCCATGCAATATCAAATCTTGCATGAGGAATTGCATGATAACCAAGATTTGAAAAATATTTTTGAAGATCTTTAATAATATCTAATTCATATTTGCCAACTCTTTTTGTAGATTTTAAAATATTTTCTGGATTTATCATATTATCACTTTACAGCTTTTACTTCTCTAGTTACTGAATATTTACTTGCCTCATTACTTTTTCTTGACAAAAGGATAGCACATCCATATCTAACATTGGTTCTACGTATGTAATCTGTTGGTATTCTCTTCGTAATTTTTGGGGTTAATCTAAATCTCCATGTTGCTTCCATACTTTTTTTCTCAAAAGAATATTTTAATAGCTTTACGTTAGTTTTTTTCAATGAATCTTGATCGTTATTTGGTGGGACTAATGAATCACTGCCAGTCTTCATTGCATCAATTTCTATGAAGGTACTAAGGGATGGAATTGAATCCCATTTATAATCATCAGAGTGTACTATACATAAAGTAATTTTTTCAATAGATGAATTTGGAACTTTGATGTAGATTTCATCCGATTGAATAGTTGTTGTTTTTTTCTCTGTTTTGTCAAATAAAGGAATTATTCCTTCTGCAATAAATAATGCGTGATCTCTATTACATGATGTGAATGAGCGAGGAACTCCATAACCAGAACAGGTAGACTGATTTTTAATAGATGATAATGCAAAAATAGCTTTTAATGTTTCAATATTTTGAATTTGTTTTCCATATTTTGCTAATATTTCTGCGAATTTTTTTGCTAATAATGGAGATGAAAAACTGGTTCCAACAAAACCTGAATATACTTTACCGTTTTTAGTATAACTTGTAATTCCATTAATGCCTTGTGTTGTTACTGATGCTCCCTCATAAATCAAATTGGTTCCATGTTCAACAAAATCTGGTTTAATACATTCAAAAATAAATTCATTTTTTGTACCACAGCAGCTATATGGAGAAACGTCACCTTCGTGAGCAATTGAATTTAGAGGTGTTCCACGCATAGAATTATTTTTGGCGATAGAACCAACTGCAATAGACGATATTGCATTTCCAGGAGCCATCACTTGATATTTTTTTAAGTAATTAGGATATGAGTTACCAGAGCGAATTTCATTCTCAATTTGGTTAGGATTAATATTTCCAGCACTACAAACAAAAGCAATATTTTCTCTTTGAATGACTCGATCTAATTCATATACATCTTCTAATTCAGCATCAGGAAATCCTATGGATGAAGTAAATATTCTTGATTTATCTTTGTATTTTTTTATACCATCTAAAATTCCTAAAAAAGAATCAGAAGGCTTGTCTTGTGACCATATTTTATAGGATATAATTTTTGAAATTGGTTCTCGTCTTTCTTCACCAAATGTAGATAAACAAGCTATCGGAGTTCCATGCCCAAAATCATCCCCATTATCATCATCAAAATTGGTAGTTCCATAACCATCTCTCACTTCAATCAAACCATTTAATGGAATAATTTCATTTAATCCAGTATCCATAACAGTAATTATTGGCATTTCTTTTTTAGTCGGTGCTCGAAATGATTGAGGAATTGCTTTTATTGCTTTTTTTGAAGAAGAAATTTTTTCTGAAATTCCCTTAGGAACTTGACTTACACGATAAATAAAATCTGATTCATACAATAATTTTTGTAATGTTTTATAATCTATTGTAACAAAAATCAATCCTTCATTTTTTAAGGTTTCACCAAAAATTTGTTTGTTATTTGCAATAAGAAAATTTCTTACAAGAGAATCATATTCTTCAAGTTGTTCATAGGAAGTGTTTGGAATTAATTTTATCATTGTGAATTTTTCAGATTCTTTTAACAATATTTCAAATGAAGATGATAATTGATCATTATGATGAAGAGGTCGTATCATACTGACATATTTTTTAAAATATTTTGGAGGTTCTTTTTCAACCATATTTGTTAAAGCAGCATTTGAAACACTGACTAAAAGTTTAGAATGAGATTTATCATAAAATGTAATGATCTCACCTTTCAATTTATTGAGAATCTGACCTAAATTAGGACCAGAGGCATCGATAGTGGTACCTAGTACACAAAAACTTTGATTTTTAGAATGAAGTTTTTTTTCTTTTAATATAGCAGAAGTTTCTTTAATTTGTTCAAAAATACTTTTTTCCTGCCATTCATTATCAAATTCAGAATTTGAAATAAATTTTGATATTTTAGGTGGAAAAGGTTTTGATTCTCTAGATATTTTAGAAATTTTCCTTTCAGATTCAACAAACATAAAGGAATCGGATTCAAATTCTTCTGACAATCAAATCATGACTACACATAAGATTAAAAAAGATTATGAGAGTGTGAAGTAATTATTTTAACAAAATTAATATATTTTCAGCAATTATAAGACAAAATTAATCAAAACAGATTTTCCTACCAATCAGGCATAATACATACATCTACCAACTAACATTTCAAAAAATGGTAATTATTTTTGTTCTTCCAAAATTCTTTGAGTTTGTTCATTTTGTGAAAAAGGCATTTTTTTGTATTTTAACATATGAAACACCTCATCCATCAGACTAGTAGTAAAAGGAGAATTTTTGAAAATTCCATTAATTATCAATTGTTTTTTGTAAGGATCTGTTTCTTGTTTTAAGGATCTTAGTGATTCTGCCTCTAATGTTTTAAAAAATTTGAATCGTTGAATGATTTCAGTCACATATTCATCTCGGAATAATTTGAAAACTTGTTTTGTTTGATATTCAGGTGATTCAAGAAATGATTTGTATTTGTAATAGGTAGTTCGTGTAATTGTTATTGGAACTTTCACATTGTTTGTAATTTCTTGTTCAGTTTGTTCATAATATCCTAGTTCACCAGAATTGATAAAATCTAATGCTTCAGTTTCACTGAGATTTCCAACCTTACAAATCCATATTGCATTGTAAAGCCTTTCAGAAATTTCTTTATGATCGGCTATTTTTAGACTAGTTCTTTTAGATATTTTTACTAGGTTTAATTTTTGTGTCAACTGTACATAAAGTAAAGTTAGAAGTAAGTATTATGATTTTTTGTTGATCGAATTATTAAAAATACAATTGTATTTTTGTGTAAATAGAATATGTATAATTATTTTTAAGCCGGTAAATTACCGGATTGAATAATTTGTAATTTAATTAACAAAATTTGTGGATATATCCAAACTAAACATTTTTTCTAATTCATCTGAAATCTTGATTTTAGGAGTACAAATTTGCTCTCCTCTAGGTATTTTTTTACCATTAGGCATGATTTTGCCGTAATATCTGGTTAAACCGTCAAATGCATCTGCAATTGTAATATGAAATGATTCACCATTCCATTCTTCTTTCCCATCTTTACCAAAATGATAATGGGTGATTATCCATTGCCTAAAATCAGGGATTTGTACTTGGTCCTTTCCTAAACTGATTAAAAAATTTTGCAGATTAGTCAATAAAACAATTAGAAATATTGCTCCCTGATTATCATATACAATTGGATTAAAAGTACATGAAATATCAATCTGAATCTTTGCAGGATAAATGGATAATTTTGTATGATAACCTGAGATTAGTTCACAATTCAAAAAGATTCCTTTATTTTTAGGATTTATCTCAACTACTGAAATTTTTGAGATTGTGTCATAGAGATTTGAATCAAATTGAATTTTAATATCATGAATAGATGCAGGTTGTTTCTTGAGTTGATTTAACATCCAGATCAGTTTTTCCCCCGTAGGATAGTCCGTTACAAATCCATCATTTTTACCCAGTTGTACACCCCTAACTTTGTAAAAACAAGGATTACTTTTCACGATTATCTCAATTTGTCCTTTTAATCGATAAATCATCTGGCGAAAATTACTATCTGAGAACTCGGGAAAATCACTACAAGAAAATGGACGTCTTGATCTAATATTGATGTCTTTTGCTTTGTCTAGAAATTGTTTTTGTTTCTTTGTAAGAGTATATCCGTTAGATTTGTTCGTTATAAATCCGTTAGTTTTTGATATTGAGTCATTCATTTTTTTGTTCGGGAAATTTTAGTCGAGTTATATGGTTTTTAATAATAAATCCAGGTTGTTTAGAGATTACTGGATCTGGATGATACATTTTAGGGATGATTTCTCCAGTTTTTATTTTCTGAATTAATTCTTTAAATTCTTGTATTGTTTCTTTGTTGTCCATTAATTCCATCTTTAACTCGTTAATTTCTGATTTTTCTTCTTTTAGCTTTACATTTTCAAGTTTGGTTCGCTCATCATCGGAGATGGTTAGAAACGGAATAGCCTTTTGGTATTCAGGAAATCGTTCAAAGTCTTCTTCTTGATATCTTTCATAGTGTTTTTCAAGGCCAATTTTATGTCCCATCATGTCTTCTTTATCCAAATAATCCACTTTAGCACGCCTTAACATGGTGTTGAAGTATTTTCTAAAGCCATGATCTAGTTGTACTTCATGTCTCTTTTTGTTTGGAGGTAATGGAGGTCTAAGACCTATGTCAGAAACAACTTTGTTGATTCTTTTTCTTACTCCTTTTTGGTTTAGTCTACGAATTACGGGATATCTTATAGATTTGATTAAAGGATCATCAGGTTTTGGATATCTTCCAATGTCTGCTTTCCAGTTCTCACGATAATGTTCCAATGTCTTGCATGCTTCAGGCGTGATAAATGTGAAATAACTTTCTGGATCTCCCCTGTAAATTAACAATGAACCACCTTTGTAGGAATTATTATCTTTGAAAAAGATAACATCTTTCCACGTAAAGTAATCCCATGCTTCAAGTCTGAAACCACCTGATGAAAATAACAAAATTATGACTTTGTCAGTAATATCGTTTGCAACTTCAAGCATTTTTTGAATTTCTTCTCTCGTGTATGCCCTATCTTTTGATTTTGATTCTCTTCGTGGTAAAAGTTTGTTAAGTGATTTCCAGTGAATCGGAATGCGGTTTACATCAAGTAGGACTTTGATTGGTTTAATGTGATTGGGAATAGTTTGGGAGCTTACCTCTCCTGAATCTACACGTTTTTTGTCTTCTTTGATGTATGTAGCAATTACATTAGAAGCAAGATCTGTGTCTTTTCTTGCAAGTTCTACAAAGAATTTTGATAATGTTTTTGCATCTCTATCTTCAGGAGTCTTTCCAAGAGAATCAATGTAGATCTGATTTGGAATAAGTTTTAGAAATGTGTAAAGTAAATTTTTGTAACGACGTTGTGTAGAAGGACTTCTAATAGAATCTAAGAATAATTGGTAAGGATCATTTCGGTTATTGACATTATCAAGGGTAATTTCCACAATTTCTATGCGTGTGCGTCCTTTTTTAACCCCATGAAAGTA
>NZ_AHJG01000001.1:0-3077 GCF_000241145.1 Candidatus Nitrosarchaeum limnium BG20
CTTTACTGTATTTCTAGTAGATGATACAACCTCAAAAACATTTTTTGCTTTTTCTCTAATCGTTTTTATCTCATTAGAATATTTTTGAAAAATTTCTGAAGGATTTTTCGTCGATCCGTTGTTGTATGTAGACTCTAATTCGTTTTGTAATTCCTGTACCTCGATCTGTTTTGAATCATCATGCTTTATGATAAAGTAAAACACAAAGTAATCAAAGGCATTCAAAGCAGAATCCCACCAATATACTGATTTAATAATCTTAACATTTTCATAAAATCATATTCCTTATTCATATGTTAATGGAATATGTCTGCCTATATTGGAAATAATTGGTATTTACTGTTAAACAGTGGTCATTTAGATATCGTAAATTCCATGTGGTGTTTTTCTGAGATTGGGTTGGCGTCTAATATAGAATCCCAAAAGTAAATTTCAGCATAAAATGTGCCTGTGGTATTAGTTGGAATTGATTTGATTACCTGCGCCTTGGTATTTGGCTGTATTACACCTGACATCCAAGATAGGCTTGTGATAATTCCATCCTCGTTTATTATCTTGATAAAGCACGTATAGTCCTGATTTTGGTCCCTGTAATTTACCAAATTTGCCAAAATGCTTGCATTGCTTCCCTGAATGACGGGTAGTTTATTTTGAATCCAAATACCTTCAACTAGTATTGGCTTGGAATCTATTCCAGATTTTTCAATTACTGCTTGTGCTATGATGTCTTTGGTATCCTTGAGTGAATATGGTTTTGGAAGAGTGCCGTCAATATATTTTACAAAAATATTGCCGCCAGGTAAAACATGCAATCTGTCTGCATTTGAGCTGTCCTTTGTTGATAGTGTAACATGACCGACAAACACTCCGCTATTTAGTCCAGTCTCCATTGCAGTTACAATGGTTCCAGAACTATCTGAATCTGAATAAACACTTACTTTAACTGCTGAACGAGTAGCAAGTGGTGGAAACGGCAGCAATGTCATGTCCGGATCAGTTACAATAACCTCTACAACATCGCTAGTCTGATAGATTGGTTTGTCAAATTTTACTTGACCTACATTCCATTTTATTATTGCAGACTTTGTTATTGTCAAATCATCAGTTACTTTGAATGATACTGTGATTGCATCATCCCTACCGCATTCTATTGCTGACATTTTTGAACTAACCCAAAATGTCAAGGGTTGCATCTCTGGTAATCCATCCCCATCCGCATCATGTGAAAATCCTGTGCACCTTAGTTGGGCATAAAATTTCCCACTATCAGGATCAGTCTCTATAAATGGAAATGGTTCAATTGAATGGTTTTTTGTACTAATGCGAATTGAGTGTTGTGGATCATCTCCTATTACATCTAATTTGTTTTTATCTGTATTCCAACTTGGTGCCTCAATATTGATAAAGATACCACTAGACCAGCTATATGTTGGACTGTTAAATTCTATTCTTACTGATGGCTTTTCCTTGTCAGGCAAGTGTGGTTTTGTTGAACATCCATCTGAGCAGTACTGCTCAGCATTGGCTGAGTTAGCTGAAAATATGGCAACAAATATCATACTAACTAAAAACAAGTGAAAATCTTTCATAACCCATTGTCTTGGTTTGTGAAAGTATTTCCTTAATATCTTATGACCCAAACATGGTGATCTTAAACTAATTTGTGTGTGCCGGGGATGGGTTTCGAACCCACGACCTCCAGATTATGAGTATTGCCTTTTTTGGAAGAACCGGATAGAGTTTACCAATTAACTGGCACTCTAACCAGGCTGAGCTACCCCGGCATGATGTATTTCAAATAATTTGAGAAATTAAATGCTACGTATGATGATTTGAATGGCTTTTGGACCTCTAAGTGAATTTTATTGCTTTGCTAATTCTGTCCAGCTAACTTTTTCGTTTTGAACCCACAGGAATTTCTTCTGCAATGCAGCAGTGTATAGTTTCTCCCATTCTACGCCAACTTCGTCAGTCCATGCTTTGAAAATACGTGGATCGATATAGTTTCTCAATGATGTTCCCAAGTTGTAATCTTTGGTCTTTTCAGACAAGTCAATTTGTAATTGCAATTTTTCAACTCTTTCTTTGTGCTTCTCTTTTTGTTTTTTGATTTGCTCATTTAGTGTCTTGATCTTTTTTGCTTTATTCTTTTTTTGAGCGTCTGTCTTTGCTTCCATCGACTCTGCTTTCTTTAATGCTTCTAGAGTTTTAGTCCATGGTTGGTCTTTACTTATGTTCTTTAGTGTCTGTCTTTTATTTTCAAGTGTATCTTCATAGGTTTTTGGTATGGTTCTTTTATGATTACACATTATAGCTGCTTCTAGGTTTGCCAGTTTTGCATGGTATAGTTTTTCATTTGGTGTCTTACTCTTTACATTGTCATGCTCTTTGAGATAATTTTTCACCATTGTAGTTGCAAGATATGTTCTGAAAACTTTGGCAGTTAATCCACTAACAATGCTAGAATAATACGCATTAACGTGTCTGGATGTAATGTCTTCAAAAATTTCGTCTTTGGGTTTTTTGTTCTGTATTAATTTTTTAAGATTCTCTTGGAATTGTTTGTCGTTTCCCTCTGCCTTTACTGTCTCCTGCCATCTTACACTGTCTTTTCCCAAGAAATCAAATTCAATTGCATCATCTGTAATGTTGATGTGCTCTTTTCTTAATGTGGTAGCACCCACTGTATCTGCCTCATCTGGATCTTTTTCGTCTCCTACCCTCATAGCAGTTCTGTAAATCAAATAACACACAGTTGCAATCCTGCTGATTTTAGGATCCTTGTTTTTCATGTCTTTTACAATTCTTTCTTTTATCTTTTCGATCTCTTTTGATAGTTTGACTGCCTTTTCGTATTTTGCCTTGTCTCTGTCTTGTTTTAATCCTGCAGTATCTGCAAGCCAAACATACTTTCTTTTCTCAGTTAGATAATCTGTCCAACCAGCTAACCACATTGAATCATTATCGTGAACAATTTTCCCCCAATTGCCTTCTGGAACTTTGGCCTCTTTACCTAGATTTAGTGTAACGTCTTTTGCAGTAATGCGTGGTTTCCATCTTCCTCTTAGAGGATGATC